>NZ_JANSIQ010000011.1:37997-291091 GCF_047502685.1 Synechococcus sp. OH20
ACATTTTTTTTTTTTTTACTACTGGTACACATACTTATACCTTATGGTCTTCTTCGACATCTATTGAGTTGATTAAGTCTAAGGATTCTTCGCTTCCCACGCCGACGCCCACACCCACACCGACGCCAGAACCAATACCAACACCCACATCAACGCCGGCACCCACTCTCACACCAGAGCCGACGCCCACTCTTGCACCACGTCGCCAGCCGCGCTTTCAACTCCGGCGTCCCCGTCCCACCTCAGAAGGGATCCCGGCTGAGGTCACACCTGCTGTGCCAACCCCAGCGGCTGTAGTGGCCACGCCGAAACCAACACCTAGCCCCTTGCCTACGCCTGCTCCCACTCCAACACCTCAACCTGAGGCTACGCCTTTGCCGCGCATCACTCCTCTCCCGCTGCAGGAGCAACGCGTGCGCCAGCAGGGGTTGCGGCTTTTCCCCTCCGGGCTCCACAGCCCCTACTCGACGGATAACCTGTAGTACGCTGGCGGCTCGAAGGTTTGACTCCACAGGTAGTGTCTAAGGCTCAAAATTTGCCTTAATTTGCCCTAAACTTGGGAAAGCCAAGACGACGGCTTTTCCTTGGGATCTGCCTTGGCTGGTTTGGGGCTGAGGCTTATTGACAACTCTCTCTGAAATCAGCCTCAAAAGGTTGCAGAAATGGGCCAGCAGTCCGTTCGATGCCTTGCTGGGCCGGCCTCTCCGATGGGTTTCTACAGACAAAATAGGCATCTGTAGCGATGTAGAGTGTATCAAAAAACATGTTTTTTATCTCAGTGCAATCTGGTTAACGATTAAGAGAGCATGACCGATTTTACTTGCTTTTTCCCGATCCTATTGGTCTAAGTTTTGAGTAACGGAATCGCTTTATTTTCGTAACATCTACCCGTAGATCAGGGAGCCGACAGAGCCCAGAACTGAGGCACTGCTGGCAGTAGCTCACGGACAGGACTCAATAAATTTAGTGAATCAAATAGGCGCTGAAAGTCTGCATTTTAGGTTGCCAAAACCTTTACGGAAAGGCTTTTCTACTGGTATGAATAAGGTGCTGTTTGCAGCAAGGTCGGCTTCCTAGTGGGAAGAAAGCTTGACGCGACAGCAGAAGAGAAGATTCTGACAGGGCATCAACTTATGGTGTGGGGTTGGATATGTCGGAAAATCTTGAGCTGCAAGACGCAGTGGGGCGTTTCTTAAAAATCATTGGGCGCTACTCGTTGCTCACTGCCGAGGAAGAACTGCGTCTGGCCCACCAAGTGCAGCGGATGATGGCCCTTCTGGAGCAGCGGCGGCAGCACGAGTCGCTGGAGGATTGGAGCCAACGGCTGGGGATCCCTTTAGAGGAGCTGCAGCAGATCCTGCGGCAGGGGGAAGCCGCCAAGAAGCGCATGGTGGAGTGCAACCTGCGCCTGGTGGTGTCGATTGCCAAGCGCTACCGCAACCGCGGTCTGCCCTTTCTGGATCTGATTCAGGAGGGCACCATCGGCCTCACTCGCGCCGTGGAAAAGTTCGATCCCACGCGGGGGTACAAGTTCTCCACCTACGCCACCTGGTGGATCCGGCAGAGCGTGAACCGCGGCATCCAAAACAAGGGGCGCCTGATCCGGCTGCCCGCCCACATGTACGAGAAGGTCTCCCAGGTGAAGCGGCGCTACCGCGAGCTGTCCGCCGAAAGGGGATCCCGGCCTGCCGCAGAGGAAGTTTTCGATTCGCTAGATATTGGCGACAACTACCGCGAACTGATCACCCGCCACATGGCGGAGATGCGTTCTTTGAATGTGGGAGTAGGGGACGAAGACGGCACCGAGCTGCAACATTTTATCCCCGACGAGGACAACGATCCGGTCGAACATCTGAACCGGGTTGCCCATTGCGAGGAGGTGCGCGCTCTGGTGGGCCAACTGAGCGAACGCGAGCAGCAGGTAATTGTGGCCCGCTATGGGCTGGATGGGTCGAAGGGCCTGACGTTGCGGGAGATCGGGGAGCACATCGGTCTTTCGCGGGAGCGAGTCCGGCAAATTGAGCGGCGGGCCCTGCGGAAATTGCGGCGGCTGCAGCAGGAATACTCCACCCCCAAGGCCGGCAGACAGCTCAACCCCCCAAGCTAACTGGAGCCTGCCCCTCTGTAGAAGGGCTTTTTTACCACTTCGGCGGGCCGGCGCTGGCCCCGAATCTCAATCTCCAGCCGGGATCCCACCTTGGCCCAAGTTGAATCCACATATCCCAGGCCAATGCCGTAGCCCAAGGTAGGAGAATGGCTGCCGCTGGTTACCCGCCCGATCAGCTCAGGGGAGTTGGGAGCGTAGATGGCATAGCCGCTGCGGGGAATGGCTCGATCCAACAGGCGAAACCCCACCAGGCGACGCGGGATCCCTTGCTCGCGTTGACGTTCGAGGGCCAGCTTGCCAATGTAGTCCCCTGGATTGTTGACCAACCAACCCAAGTCAGCTTCCAGGGGAGTGGTGCTCTCGTCCATGTCCTGGCCGTAGAGGCAAAAAGCAGCCTCTAGGCGCAGGGTATCGCGGCAGCCGAAGCCACAGGGCTGTACTCCTGCCTGCACCAGTTGCTCCCAGAGCCAGCAGCCCTCTGGGGGGCTAAGCAAGATCTCAAAGCCGTCTTCTCCGGTGTAGCCGGTGCGGGCCACAAAGACCCTTGCCCCTGAGGATCCCCCTTTTTGAGGAGCAAACTGCCCGTGTTGAAAGCGGCGCAAAGCCTTCAGGGATCCCGCCAAAAAAGGCTGAAGGACCTCTTCCGCTGCCGGCCCCTGCACCGCCAGCAGCACTTGGGACTCGGTGTGATCTTGCAGTTCCAGCCCAGGAATCCCCTGCTGCTGCAGCCACTCCCTATCTTTGTGGCGGGTGGCCGCGTTGACGATCAGGCTCCAGTGCTCCAGCTCCCCTTCCGGTGGATGCCGGTAGAAGATGACATCGTCCACAATGCCCCCCAGCGGATTGAGCAAAACCGTGTAGCGAGCGGATCCCGCCCGAACGGCGGCCAGGTCGCTGGGCACCAGCCGGCTGAGGTGGGATCCCAGCTCCGGCCCCCAGAGCTCGAACTTGCCCATGTGGGAGATGTCGAATACCCCCACCCGCTCCCGCACTGCTCGATGCTCGGCCACCACCCCCTGGTACTGCAGGGGCATTTCCCAGCTGGCAAAGGAGACAAACCGCGCCCCCAGAGCTTGATGGAAGGGAAACAGGGGGGTGCGCTGCAGAGAAGTTGTGCCCATCAACGGATCTCTAAGAATCAAGGACTAGGATAAACGCACCGTCGCCGATTCTCCGAGCTTGTCCAGTGCCTTCTGTCCCTGCCATGATCCGCAATTGACAAGCTGGAGCGATCCCTGCAGTTCTGCTGCGACGTTTTGGGAGGCAGCACCGTGAGGCCGTTGTCAGTTAGCCGATCCACCTACGGTTAATTGTCCCAACACGTTGATGTCGAAGGTGAAGTTGATCGTCACCGAGTTGCCCTCATAGGCTTCAGGCAGAGGCAAAAAGGGTGCCGCCCGCTGAATCGCCGTCAGCGCCGCGTCGTCGGTTTGTTGGCTGCCAGATGTGCGCCCTAAGCGAATGCTCTGTAGGTCGCCGGCTCGACCCACGGTGAAGATCACCACCGTGCGGCGGGAAGTGCCGGTCTGCCCTGGGATCCAATTTTGTTCCACTTTCCGTTGCAAAGCTGCCAGCCAAGGGCCCCAATCCACATTGGCCCGCGCCGCCACACTGGGGGGGTTGGGAGCCGACTGGGTGGGGTTGGCCAAGCCGCTGGCTCCTCTGCCCTGGATCCCGGCCCCATCACTGGGAGCGGAAGCGCTGATGGGCGGCCCCAACTGGGAAGCATCGGAGGGCCGCTCAGCAGGGAGAACCTCCGTCGGCGGTTGGGGAGCAGGCGCAACGGGCTGCAATTGGCTGAGATCCGAGGCCCGCTCGCTGGGCTGCACGGGTAGAGGCTCGGCGGTGGGGGGAGGCGTGGGAGCCGGCGTGGCAGGAGGAGCAGCCGCCACGGGCGGCGGGGTCTGGGTGGGAGTGGGTCGGGGGGCTGGGGTGGGCGGAGGTGGGGCTGCAGTTGGGGTTGCCGCAGGCCGAGGAGGAGCCGGAGGCGCAGTTGGTGTGGGGGGTGGGGTAGGTCTAGGAGTGGCCAGGGCAACTTCCGCCGGGGCAGGGGGTGGCACAGGGGCAGGCTGCTGTGGTTGCGGCGGCTGGGGTTGGGGAGCCTCCTGGCGAGGAGCAGCCTGGGATTGGGGTGGACTGCCCTGGGAAGGAGGGGCTTCCGCCCGTTTGCCCCCATCGCGGGAATCCACTTCTGAAACCAGCTTTGCCTCTTCCGGCGGCTTGAGATCTTCTGGCTCCAGAAGGATAAACTCGATGGCTTTTTGTTCTTCCTGGCGAAGCGGCCAAAACCGACTCCAGTAGAGCAAGGCCAGCAGCGCCAGCGCATGCAGCAACAAGGACAGCGCCACCATCCAAAAAAAATCGCGCGACTCGTCCTCGCGGCGGCGCTGTTCAACCCAGATGCTGGCCATGGCCAAGATTGCCCCTTCTTACAAACCTCTCAACACACCGAGTTCTCTTGTTGCAGACTCGGCCACTCCGTCCCGCTGACGCGAGCGGATTACACACTAGCTAGTGTTATAGCATCCGAGCGGTTGGCACTCCTGCGCAAAGGCGTACAGCTTGGGCCTGAGAAGGGATCCCACCTGGCAGCAGCCGTTCCAAAATCGCCTACCTTGATAAAGAGCAGGGATCCTGAGTCGAGCAGGCTGCTTTGCGAGAGAGCCCATGGAACCCATCCGCTTTCATCTGGCCTTTCCCGTTGCCGATATTGCCTTGGCCAAGACTTACTACGGCGAGGGCTTGGGTTGCCAAATCGGTCGGGAAACGCCTGTTTCAGTCATTTTGAACCTCTATGGCCATCAACTGGTGGCCCACCTCACCCAGGAAGAGCTAAGGCCCCAGCGGGGCATCTACCCCCGCCACTTTGGCCTGATCTTCCCTGCCCAAGCAGATTGGCAGGCGCTGGCTGAGCGGGCCCAGGCACGGGGATTGCCTTTCTATCAGGAGCCGCGCTGGCGCTTTGTCGGCACCCCCCTGGAGCACGGCACCTTCTTTTTGCAGGATCCCTTCTACAACCTGCTGGAGTTTAAGCACTACCGCCACACCACCGCCATTTTCGGGGAGCGGGAATGGGCCATGGTCGGGGATGAGGCTTCGCACCGCTCGCGGGAACACCCCTCGGCCCACTCAGGTGGTGGCGAAAGTGGCACATAGCGCGAACAGGAGGGATCCTTTGGCCACTCAACCCCTAGGCCCTGCGCGCGGCCCCATTTGGCAGATGGATTTTAACGCCGTTCCGCTGCGGGATGCGCAGGAGCGGCGGGTTTGGGAGCTGCTGGTGTGCGATGCCAGCGGCCAGTTTCGCCAGGCCCAGTACTGCAGCAACCAAGAGGTCAATAGCACCTGGGTGGCCCAACAGTTGCGCAGCTATTTGGAAGTGGCCCCCCAGCCCCCTTCGGCCATTCGCGTCTTCCGCGCCCGCATGAGCTCCATTTTGCAACGGGCCTGCAACGCCGTTGGGATCCCGATGCTGCCCAGCCGCCGCGTCTATGCCCTCAAGGCCTGGATGCGGGAACGGGCAGAGCAGGTTTACCCTCAGGAAACCCAATTTACCTACAGCCCCGAGCCGCCGGTGGAGACGGATCCGCCGGATCCCATCCCCCTGCCGGACAAGTTGCAGGGGGAGCGCTGGGCGTTCGTTACCTTGCGGGCCGGGGATCTGCGGGATGCCGAGACCTGGCCAATGGAATTTGGTGAGCTGTTCCCCCTAAACTGGGAGGCCCTGGCGCCTGACACAATCATTCCTGGGTTGGTGATTGCCTCGCGGCGGGCGCTGCCCATAGCAGCCTGGCTGAGCGGTATGGAGCCTGCCTACTTGACGGTGGCGGAGGGACGGCTGCTGTTCGAGGCTGGCCTCAGCGATTGCTACCTGTTTGCGCAACTAAAAGATGAAAAGCTGCAAGCGGAGGCAGAAGGCTTTGCCCAACGCCAACGCCAAGCCCAAGGGATCCACTTCCTCGCCATCCAAAGCGATTTCCGGGCCCAGTCTTTCGCCGGCTTTTGGCTGATGCAGCATCCCCTTTAAAACCGTTGTCGGCCCCTTACGTGGATCCTCAAGCTAGCTGTGTTGGCAAAGCAACACAAAAACGGTAGCAGCAGCTCCGCGAGCGCCTCGCCAAATCCCACAAAGGCCGATTCTTTCGTTGACCCGCTCGATGCCTTGCGCCACAAGGCTTTCAGGCCTCTCACCCCCCCTCTTCCAGGCTCTTTTTTGCCGTCTTCGACCGACCCCCTCGCAAATGGGTCTTGCATTCCTTGCCCCGCTTGGGTTTAATAAGGGTAGAGGTTCCCCTTCGGGGGGATCCCTAGAAATTGGAAACCAGTGAGGGAAGCCGCGATGGGCCTATTGCACGCGCACAGGTTCCCCTTCGGGGGGATCCCTAGAAATTGGAAACAAGAGAGGGGAGCTGTTGTTTTGGAGAAAGGAGAAAGAGCGGTTCCCCTTCGGGGGGATCCCTAGAAATTGGAAACTGAAGATCCGAAACTCCAAACGATCTTCGTTCCTCAAGGTTCCCCTTCGGGGGGATCCCTAGAAATTGGAAACTCGAGCTGGTCGATGAGCTCGTCGCTCACCTGAGAGGGTTCCCCTTCGGGGGGATCCCTAGAAATTGGAAACGCCCGCCTCAAGGCGGAGCGGCAGCCGGGCAACGGCCGCGGGTTCCCCTTCGGGGGGATCCCTAGAAATTGGAAACCATCACATCCCCTCCATAATCAGGACACTCGCCGGACGAGGTTCCCCTTCGGGGGGATCCCTAGAAATTGGAAACCGGAGTCTTCGCAGCAGCAAGTATCTGCAGCAATTCTTCGGGGTTCCCCTTCGGGGGGATCCCTAGAAATTGGAAACACAGATATTTTGGGTTGAAGCTGACGGTCAGTGGGCCGGTTCCCCTTCGGGGGGATCCCTAGAAATTGGAAACTCGTCCAGAGTTCGAATCATGTTCCCCTTCTCTTCTTGGTTCCCCTTCGGGGGGATCCCTAGAAATTGGAAACTTGCGAGCCAGGTAGTTAAGCTTAGCTTTCTCCTCAAGGTTCCCCTTCGGGGGGATCCCTAGAAATTGGAAACACTACTAGACGGGTTGAGGGGTGCGCCAACCCCTTTAATGGTTCCCCTTCGGGGGGATCCCTAGAAATTGGAAACACGCTGGCCAGTCTGGAAGGATCTGAATTAGCTCGCGAAGGGTTCCCCTTCGGGGGGATCCCTAGAAATTGGAAACGCTAATCCCTCCCTCTGCCTGTGCTTGCAGGTTTAGCGGTTCCCCTTCGGGGGGATCCCTAGAAATTGGAAACCCAGAAATAATCACCCCTCGACGATAGTCAACGTCGGGAACGGGGTTCCCCTTCGGGGGGATCCCTAGAAATTGGAAACAATGTTGATGATGGTGTAATCGGAACGTATGTCGACAGGTTCCCCTTCGGGGGGATCCCTAGAAATTGGAAACTGGTCGCCGGTTTCACCGGCTTAGGCTTCGCCGGCTTAGGTTCCCCTTCGGGGGGATCCCTAGAAATTGGAAACCCGGGACGACGGGGCGGGCCAGTGCTGCTACGCCCAGGGTGGGGTTCCCCTTCGGGGGGATCCAACTTCCCTCACCCCTGGCCCCTCTCCCAGTGGGAGAGGGGAGGCGAGCGGTTAGCTCTTCGGGGGATCCCTAGAAATTGGAAGGAAAAGAAAAGAAATTGGAAACTCCCTAGAAAAGGCGGCTACGGAACTCCGAGTAGATCTCGGCATAAGCCTTGACCCACTCGGAATCCGGCTGGATGAGGCGTTCCACCTGTACCAAGCGATCGGCAGCCTGCTGCACCGAACAGCACCAATAGGCTGAGGCGGCCAGGATGGCTGCCCCTACCGCCGGCTCCGGGTGCCTGACCACTGCCAGGGGGCGGGCGAGGATGCTGGCCCGCAGGCGCAGCCAGAGGGGGCTTTTGCAGCCGCCGCCAGTGGTTAATAGCGGCTCTTGCACTGGGATCCCGTGGGCAATCAAGGTTTCCAGCCCCAGCCGCTCCACCATCGCCACCCCTTCCAAAAGAGCTGCATAAAAGCGAAGGGATCCCACTTCCGCCTGGGGCAAGAAGCCGGCAAATTCGCTATCCAGGATGGGAAAACGCTCGCCGGGCCGGCAGAGAGGATAGCTGACTAGGCCCGTGGGCAGATGGGCCTCCGCCTGCCGATCCAAGGCAGCAAAGTCGCCGCCGGGAAAGAAGTGGGGCAGGACGCCGCCGCCGCAAAAGGAGGCCGCCCCCGGCCACCAACCGCTGCGGTCGGGGTGCAGATGAGAATAGATACTCGGCGTTTGCACAGGGTCAGGGCTGTTGGCCTTGAAGATAAGAGTTGTGCCCAGGCTGGTGGAAACCTGCCCCAAGCGAGTAGCTCCTGCTGCCAGTTGCCCGGCGCAGCCATCGGTGATCCCGGCAGCAATCAGCACTTCTGGCCCCAGCTCCCACTCAGGCCGCACCGTTCCCAGAACTGTTCCTGGCGCCACCACCTCAGGAAAGCGCTTGGGATCAAGGCCCTGCTGAGATAGCCGCTCCCGCGGCCAGGTGTAGGTTTCCAGGTCAAAGCCGCTCTTGAGGGCATGGGTGTGATCGGTTACCCGCCGGCGGCCCCCCAGTTGGCTGAGGAGAAAGTCCGCCGGATGGGCCAGGTAGCTGTCCCGGTATTGGTCGGGATGGGCCTCTGCCCACCACAGCCAGCGGCCGAGCCCCCAACTGGCAGGGATCCCCAGGCGCTGGGCCTGGGCCTGGCCCCGCCGGTCGGAATACAGCCAGGCTTGATCCAGCGGCATGCCCCGCCCGTCCACCGGCAGCACTGTACCCGAGGTGCTGCAGGCACTGAGGGCAACAATGGCACAGCGATCCCCCAGTTGAGCTTTGAGGTGGCCCAGCAGTGCCTTCAGGGTGCGCAGCCAGCGGCCTGGATTGGTTTCCGGGGGATCCCAGGAGCGCTCGCTTTTGACCACCACCTCCCCTGTCTCGGAGAGGGCCACCACCCGCATCCCCGAAGTGCCCAGATCGATCCCGAGAAATACAGGGGACATTCAGAGGGGCCGGTAAACTCGGTAGTTGATGTTGGGGAAGATGTTGTCCATGTATTCCACCTTGGCCAGCCACTGCTCGTCTTCGGGGGTGGCTTTTTCTCGCCGCAACTGGCCGGCTTGGATCTTCTCATAGAGGTGATTGAAGCGCAGCAGGTGGGACTTGGTGCGGCGTACGGCATAGGGAACCATCGTCCCCGTGCGCATGATGAAGGCCCAGTCGGAAGATTGGGCCAACAGCACTTCCCGCGCCGCCTGGTTCAGGGCTCGCCACTCCAGGTCATCGGCGGGCTCACGGCGGCTCAGCTCGATCATCCGCTCGGTGGCCTTGTGCAAGTGGGGATAGATCCAGGCGTTGGTGGGGTTGAGCCAGTACTCGTGGAAGCCGCGCGCCCCCCAACTGGATTGGGCCGGTTTGCACACCTGTTGGGTGGGGTTCTCCCGCAAGTACTCCGCCAGGTGGGTCATGCGATAGGTGGTTTGGTCGAAGTAGCTCTTGCGAATGAGAAAATCCAAAAACCAGGGGCCCTCGTACCACCAATGGCCGAACAGCTCAGCATCGTAGGGAGCCACCACCAGCGGCGGGCGCCCCATGACGCTGTGCAGATATTCGATCTGTCGCTGGCGGTTGAACATGAAGTTGCCCGCATGTTCTGCCGCCTTCTCCCTGGCCCAGTAGGGATCGTAAAGTTGCTTTTGCCCCAGATCTAGGTTGCGCCCCGTGATGCGATGGTACTTGATGCCGGTGTTTTTCCGCTGGCCGTTGGGCATGATGTAGGGCTTGATGTATTCGTAGTCGGCCTCATACCCTAGGTCTTTGTAGAACTCGCGATAGACGGGATCCCCGGGGTAGCCCACCTCCGCCGACCACACCTGTTGGGAAGACTCGTGATCCCGACCGAAGACGGCAACACCGGTCTCGGTAAAGATGGGGGCGTACATGCCGTAACGGGGCCGTGGCTTGGCGTAGAGCAGGCCGTGGGCGTCGGTGATCATGTAGCGCAGGCCGGCATCGGCGATCATCCGCTCCAGCCCTTGGTAGTAGGCGCATTCCGGCAGCCAGATCCCCCGCGGCCATTGGCCAAAGTGTTCGTTGTAGTGCTCGCAGGCCACAATCAGCTGCGCCCAAACCGCCTGCGGGTACATCTGCATCAGGGGCAGGTAGCCGTGGGTGGCGCCACAGGTAATGATCTCCAAGTTGCCGCTGTCCTGAAACTGTTTGAAGGCCCGCACCAGGTCTCGGTCGTAGCGCTCCCAGAGATCGCGGACCATGGCAAATTGCTTGATGTAGTGCTCGGCTAGGTAGCGAATGTGGCCGTTGGTGGCGTTCTTGTCGTACTCCAGTTGGGCCAGCTCTTCCACCTTGGTTAGATAGTGGTCGTAGCGCTCCTGCAGCAAGGGATCCCGCAGCATCGACACCAGCGGCGGCGTCAGAGACATGGTGAAGCGAAAGTCGATGCCATCTCGCCGCAGCCCCTCGAACATGTGCAGCAGCGGGACATAGGTCTCGGTGATGGCTTCGTAGAGCCACTCTTCTTCCAGCACAAAGTCCTGCTCCGGGTGGCGCACAAAGGGCAGGTGTGCGTGGAGTACCAAGGCAAGATAGCCTATCATGGCGGCTAGGGATCCTCAGGTGGGAGAAGATAAGGGAGCAAGCTTTCCTTCCCCAGCAATCAATCTGTAGGGAAGGTTAAGAGCAGCATTGCTACCTATCGTCCAGCATTTCCCCCTCGCGGTCAAGGGCTGGGATCGCTGGGGATCGCTGGTGGCCGCCGGGGGGATGTTGGTCAGGACCAGCGGTGGCGAATTTGGTCGTAGATCTCTAGGTATTCTTTGCCGGGGTAGTTCCAGGAGTAGTCGTAGCTCATGCCTTGGGTTTGCAGTTGGCGAAACTGGTCGGGGGCGGTGTACCACAGGTCGATGGCCCGATCCAGCGCCGACTCTAGGGCTGCGTGATCCGTGTGGTAGAACACGTAGCCATTGCGTTGCTCAGGCAATTTGCAACTGTCGTAGTCGCGGTCAAAAACGGTATCCACCAGGCCGCCCACGCCCCTCACCACCGGAACTGTGCCGTACTTGAGGCCGATCATCTGGGTGAGGCCGCAGGGCTCGTAGTGGCTGGGCACCACCAGGATGTCTGCCCCTGCATAGATGAGGTGGGAAAGTTCTTCGTTGAAACCCAGCTCGATGTGAACGTCGGGGTTGTCGTTGAGGTAGCGTTTCTCATGGGCAAACCAGGCGCCGATCCCCGGCTCCGTGGCGGATCCCAGTAGGACAAACTGGGCATTTTTGAACAGGGAGCGGTAGATGGCGTGGTGCACCAGATGCACGCCTTTCTGTTCATCGAGGCGTCCGATATAGGCCACAATCGGCTTTTCGACATCTTGCAACAGCAGCCGTTCTCGCAGGGCTCTTTTGTTTTTGGCCTTGTTTTCCAAAGTTTGCGCTGTATAGCGAAAAGGAATAAAGCGATCAATCTCAGGGTTCCAAATATCGTAATCGATGCCGTTCAGGACGCCGCGAAACTTGTGCTGGTGTAAATAAAGCGTGTGACCCAGCCCATAGCCGTAATCGCCAAATCGCACTTCCAGGGCGTGGTTGGGAGAAACCGTGGTGACAAAGTTGGAAAAGACGATCCCGCCCTTCATAAAGTTGAGGGCAAAGGGGTTAAAGTTATCTCGCAGACGATCGTAGTGGAAGTAATAGGGCTCCCGATTGAGGCCAGTGGCCCAAAGAATTTCCGGGCCGCCAAAGCCCTGGTGCTTGAAGTTGTGGATGGTGTAGCATACCCGCTGGTTTTCCATGCCGTGGTACTTGTAGATCTCAAAGAGCAGTACCGGCACCAGTCCTGTCTGCCAGTCGTGACAGTGGATGATGTCGGGGCGCTTGTTGCTTTTGAGGAGAAACTCCAAAGCTGCCTTGCTGAAAAAAGCAAAGCGCATGTTGTCGTCTGGGCAACCATAGTAGCAGCCGCGATTGAAGAAGTTGTCGCCGGAGTGGGGCTCAATAAAAAAGCAAAGGCGGCCATGTACCCAGCCGCAGTACACCGAGCAGTGGATGGCTCCCCCATACCAGGGCACCCAGAGGTCGCGGTAGGCATCGTGCAAGCCCCAGATCTGGTCGTAGCGCATGGTGTCGTACTTGGGCAAAACCAGCTCGACACAGTGCCCCCGCACTTCTAGCTCCCGGCTGAGGCCGTACACCACATCCCCTAGCCCACCCACCTTAATGACGGGGGCACATTCCGACGCAATCTGCACGATGTACATTTCGAGATCTCCCGTAGCACCGCCTTACTTTTCTTCACAAAAGATAATCTCTTTTGGCTTCGCTAGCCCATCCCCCGCCTCAGCGAAAAGGGATCCCCGAATAGGGATCCCTTCTGGCAGAACAGGCGCGATTTGGCTGGGCTATCTAGGAGCTTGGATCCCTCAATACCACTGCTGGGCGTAGAGGCGCTGCACCAGATAGAAAACAAACAGGTTCACGTCCACGCGGCGCTCGTCGATCATAAAAGACTCGAGGGTGCTGGCCGGGGATCCTTCAACAGCACAGCGGAAGAACTTGGGCCCGTTGAGGGATCCCTCAGCAAAGAGGACGCTAAACTGCTTCTTGCCGCCGGCAAATGAGCCGACCAGCGTCTTGCCCTCCAGCCGCAGTTGCAGATCGTTGACGCCGCGTTTCTCAAAAGCGGCGATGGTTGCTGGGATCAGGTCTTCTGCAATCAGTTGCTCAAAAGGCTTCTCTTCCTTGGCTGGTTTTTTCGCCGCGGCTTTGGCGGAGCCAGTCGCCTCAGTAGCAGGATTGGCGACCTCGACAGGGGCCGACTTTTCGCCAGTGGTCTCTTGAGGGGTGGGTTCTCCAGACATGGATCGGTGCTCCGACAACAAGTAAGTTGGGCTACAGACTCAAATGGGCTAGATCTGTCCAGAAGGGCGAAGAGGGCTAGCCTTTGGGGATGTACTGGCCGACGATCCCTTCGGCAGGGATCTGGGGGAAGCCCATGCTGTAGTTGGGAGTACGCCCCTGCAGGTTGTAGGCAATCTCCCCCTGCTTGAGGAGAGAGCGAATGAAGTGTTCCAGGTCAGACCCGATGCGCCGTAGGTTGTACTCGGTCAGATCCCGGCCCCTGTACTCTTCCACCAATTCCTCAAAGCGGGCATAGACCTTCTGCAGGGCGGCATCGTTCCAGACCAGCTCGTTATCCGGATCCACATCGAGGGTGAGCAGATCGTCGCGGGGCACAAAGTTGTTGTCGGCAGTAACCTCGCCGGCAAAGATGTGAACGTGGCGGGTGGTACACTTCAGCATTACAATGGCTCCAATCTGGATCTAACCTTCTCAACAGCGTATCACTACCTAGCGCCAGTGGGGGATCCGCCATTTGTCCTCAGCCTGATTCCGCCTAGGTTTTCTCTATGCCTGCTGCTGTTTCCCCACTGGAGCGACTACACATCGAGGTAACCAACGTTTGCAACTTTAAGTGTGAGTTTTGTCCAGATGCGATCATGCAACGGCGGCGGGGGCATATGGATCCCGCGCTGCTGGAGCAGATTTTGGCAGAGGTAGCGGCAACAGGGCTAGCCCGCGTGATTGCTTTTCACCTGATGGGGGAGCCGTTGCTCTACCCACACCTTTTTGAGGGCATTCACAGGGCCGCTGAGCTTGGTCTCCGCCTGCACTTGACCAGCAACGGTAGCACCTTCGCCCTCTGGCCAGAGCACGTTGAAAAGCTGAGCCGCAGCCGGCTGACGAAGTTGACGCTCTCTCTGCAAACTCCCGATCCGGCTACCTTCAGCATCCGCGGAGCACCGACCCGCCTGACGCCGGAGCGCTACTTTGCCGGGATCACCCAGTTTCTGCAGACGCATTTGCGCTCGACCAGCCCTACGCGGGTGCATCTCAAGTTCCTGGATACTAGCCCCCACCCTTTTTTGGTGCCGCACAAGGCTCTTTCGGTGATCGATTCTGCCCAGCAGATGCGCGCTCAGCTCTCGGCTTGGGCCAGACGAGCTTTGCAAGGGATCCCTGATGCACCGGCTCCCGATTGGGTGGACGCCCAGATTGCCACTTATCGAGCGGGCCGCTGGCAGCAGATCCCCATCCATCCGCGCTTGGTTTTGGAAACGTTCCCGTTGGACAGTTGGGGCAATGTGGAAACAAACCGGGTGATCCCAGCCCGTTGGGGATACTGCAATGGGGCTTCTGCTCAGGCGGGGATCCTCTACGACGGTACGGTGGTGCCTTGCTGCAAAGACTACGAAGGGCGAATCCCACTGGGGCAGGTGGCGCCGGGGAGATCCCTGGCCGACACTTTGCGGGGCCAGCCGGCCTGTGTGCTGCGGCAGGGGTTCCATCGCTTGCAGGTGAACCATCCCGTTTGCCAGCGCTGTATGGGCGGAGACACTTTCGCCAAAGCCTTGGCCAGGCAAGTGGGTTCTGTTGTCTACTTCAAGGTGTACCGGCCCTGGAAACAGAGCTTGGATCCCGGCTGGGGACAAGTGTGAATGGTTTCCAGATAAAGTCAATGCCCCCTGGCGGCCCCACGTGACTTTCTTTTGGGCGGCTCAGGTATCGGGAGGGAGTTCCAAGACCAGTGGCCCCAGCAAGCCCTTGCGATAGTCGTTGAGAATTTGCCGCGCCGCTCGTTCGGGATTCCCCTGATAGCGTCGCTCGGCCAGCTCTTGCACGGCTACGTTGCCGAGAGGGATCGCATCCGTCCAGCCGTAGCGCTTTTGTAGGAGCGCTTGGGCTTGGGGCTGCACCTTCAGCACCTGATCCAAAAAGTGGGCCGCCACCCGTTCGGGATCGTAGGCGGCTGCGCCGATGTCATCGCAGATGGCCAACAGAGAGGCCGCCTGCTGATCCGGCAGAGAGGGCGGAATGATGCCCGGCGAGTCCAACAGATCCAACTCCCCTCCCAGCCGCACCCATCGCAATTGCCGCGTCACCCCCGGACGTGCGGCGCTCTCGACGGCCCGCCGCCCCAAAAGCCGGTTCAGCAAAGCGGATTTGCCCACGTTGGGAAAGCCCACCACCACGGCCCGAACCGCCCGCGGTCGCATGCCCCGCTGTTGACGTCGCCTATTGACCGCCTGCCCCAGTTGCAAAATCGCCTGTTTAAGGCGATTCACTCCTTCTCCCGATTGGCCGTTGGTGGGATAGACAGGGATCCCTTGCCGTAAAAAATACTCCTGCCAAGCTTTCAGATCCCTGGCTTCGATACAATCCACCCTGTTCAGAGCCAGGAGGCGAGGTTTTTCCCCCAGCCATTGGCCCAGATCGGGATGGCGGCTGGCCAACGGGATCCGTGCATCCACCACCTCGATCGCCACATCCACCCGCTGCAACTGTTCCCGCAATTGGCCAATGGCCTTGGCAATATGGCCGGGATACCACTGGATGGCCGGAGAACCCATGCCGCCAAAACTTTGAGAGTGAACAACAGCAATCAGCAGTGGGATCCAATCTAGCCCAATTCCCCACAAGAGGCTCGACTGGCCCACCAAAGTATTCAATAATACAAGGCAGAGAGCGCTAGGATCCCTCGCCTGGGCAAGCTAATGTTAAGGCATGTAACAGAGGAGAACTATGGTCAAGCGCGTGCGATTGGATCCCATTGCCCAGGTGTCTGAGATTGCCACCAACAGCAATTTGCTCTCGGTGCTGCTGCAAGAAGAGCTGAATGTGTTGAAAGAGTGCGGCGGGCGCGGCCTCTGTGCCACCTGCCATGTGTATGTGAAAGAGGGGATGGAGTCTCTCTCGCCGGTCACCAAGCGGGAGCAGCGCACTCTGGAGGTGATCACCACTTGCAAGCCCAATTCCCGACTGGCCTGCCAAGCGCGGGTCCTGGGAGAAGGGGTGGTGGTGGAATTGCCGGCGGGGATGTACATCAATGCCTTTAAGGATATCGAGGCGTTGATCGGGCGGCGGGCCGAACAGCCGCTCTTGCACCCTGTAACCGGCGCGATTTTGGTCCAGCAAGGCAAGCTGATTACGCGCTCGGTGCTGGAATCGGTGAGGGATCTGGATCTGGATATCCAAGAGGCTTTGACTCGCAGCAGCCGAGATTTTTAGTGTTCGCGAAGCGGAACGTAGTCCTTGAAGCCCGCACTCTATGCGTCAGCATGAGCGCGGGAGTACGTCACGGTTTCAAAGCAGCGTTCGCACATCCACCACTTTGCCGCTCACGGCCGCTGCCGCCACCATGGCCGGGCTCATGAGCAGGGTGCGCCCGGTAGGGGATCCCTGACGGCCCTTAAAGTTGCGGTTGGAAGAAGAGGCGCTGATCTGGCGCCCCACCAACCGATCCGGGTTCATCGCCAAACACATGGAGCAGCCGGGATCCCGCCACTCAAACCCTGCTGCCTCAAAGATCTCCCGCAGGCCCTCCTGTTCGGCCTCCTGCTTGACCCGCTCCGAGCCGGGTACTACAAACGCCTTCACCCCAGGCGCCACCCGCCGCCCCTTGGCGATCTTGGCCGCCTCCCGCAGGTCGCTTAAGCGGCCATTGGTGCAACTGCCAATGAAGCAGACATCCACCGGCGTCCCCACAATGGGATCCCCCGGCTGCAAATCCATGTAAGCATAGGCCTCTTGGGCCAGTTCCCGCTCGCTTTCCGGCAGCTCCTCGGGAGCCGGGATCCGCTCATCCACGCCAATACCCTGGCCGGGGGTGATCCCCCAAGTAACCGTCGGGGCAATGTCGGCAGCTTGGAACACGACCACGTCGTCATAGACCGCATCGGGGTCACTGGCCAGGCTTTTCCACCAGGCCACTGCCTCTTCCCAGTCAGATCCCTGGGGAGCGAACTCCCGCCCCTTTAGATACTCAAAGGTTACCGCATCGGGATTGACGTAGCCGCAGCGGGCTCCCCCCTCGATGGACATGTTGCAGAGGGTCATGCGCTCTTCCATACTCATGGCCTCGATGGCGCTGCCGCCGTACTCGTAGGCGTAGCCCACCCCGCCTTTGACCCCCAGCCGGCGGATGATGTGCAGGATAACATCCTTAGCGTAAACCCCCGGCCCCAACGTGCCCTGGATCTCGATGCGGCGCACCTTGAGTTTGGACAAAGCTAAGGTTTGGGTGGCCAACACGTCCCGCACCTGGCTGGTGCCGATGCCGAAGGCAATCGCCCCAAAGGCCCCATGGGTGGACGTGTGGCTATCGCCGCAGGCAATGGTCATCCCCGGCTGCGTCAGCCCTTGCTCCGGCGCGATGACATGCACGATCCCCTGCCGACCGGAGCCGCTGTTGTAGAAGCGAATGCCATGTTGCCGACAGTTGCGCTCCAATTCCTGGATCATCTCCTCCGCCAAGGGATCGGCAAAAGGCCGCGCCCGGCCGTCGGTGGGAATGATGTGATCCACTGTAGCCACCGTCCGCTCCGGGAACAGAACCGGCAGATGACGCTCCCGCAGCATGGCAAAAGCTTGCGGGCTGGTGACCTCGTGGATCAAGTGCAGGCCGATGAACAACTGCGTCTGCCCCGAGGGCAACATCCGCACCGTGTGAGCATCCCATACCTTGTCGAATAGTGTCCTCTCGCTCATCTTCCCGGCCTGTAGCCAATTCCTGTAACCCTTCAATGTGCTACCTGGGGGAAAGCTTGTCAAGGTACAGGCTTTCGCACCTCAGTTCTCTGGCCAGGAAACTCCTGCGGTAGCCGATGAGAAGAGTCGCCTTCAAGCGGGATCCCTGAAAGCCGGCCAGGGCAAAAAGCGATAGCCTGCCTCTTCAATGGCGGCGACGATATTCGGCAGGGCCTCGGCGGTATGGGGCCAGCGATCGTGCAGCAGCAAAACCAGGGGTTGATCCGAATTCTTGAACACCTGCAACTGGGCTTGAACGCGTTCCAACAGTTGGGCCGCCGTTTGGCCGGCATAGGCATCTTCTGGGCTCATGTTCCAGTAAAGAACGCGATACCCTGCCTGCTCCAAAGAACGCCGTAAAGCCGAATCGAGACGAAAACCTCCCGGCGGCCGAACCACCAGTTGGGGATCCAAATGCAACGTTTTCAGCAGTTGCGTTGTCTGATCCACCTCGGCATAGAAGATCGCGTCACTGCTGTAGAGGCGTCGATAATCGTGAGTAAACGTATGGTTGGCTATGGTGTGGTGGTGAGCCCGAATGGATTGGGCCAACTCTGGAAATTGAGAGACATGATTGCCGATAAGAAAGAAGGTGGCCGGAATCTGTAGCTGATCCAAAACCTCTAAAAGGCGAGGGGTGGACTGTGGCCAGGGCCCATCGTCAATGGTGAGGAAAGCAGAACGGGGCGGCACCTCTAATAAGGGCTCCAGCACCTCTTCCAAAGGCAGGGGCAAAGGCTGGCTGTTTTCCCAAGGATCAAGCCAATTGGGATCTGCCGCCCAGCCGTGTTGCAGCACCACCTCCACATGAGGGGGAGCAGGGGTGATCAACAGGCGCCCGGTGTGCTCGTCCTGGTTGCCCCAGCTCAGCCGATAGGGCAGCTCCGCAGGCACCTCAACAAGGGTCGAACGGGTAATCACGGCATAGGGAATGTCGATCAAATAATGCCCGTTCACCCGCTCTTGATGAACCCAAGCAGCAGAGGGAGCCGACAAATAAATGAGGAGATCTTGCGGGTTGCTGCCGCGCACGACTCGAACGCTCTCAATCGGGAGAACGGGGTCGTATTCTGAGGTCAGGGTTAGGTTGAGATCGAAAAGCGGTTGGGCCTCCACCGCGTAGTAGTACAGCCCCACCAATAGGAAAACCAAGAAAAAGATCGCCGCTTTCAGAGAATGCATGGAAGTTGCCGGGGCTTTCGCAACAATCATAGGGCAGAAGGCTACCCCAACTCTCCAGAGAGAGCAGGATGAGCTCAACTTATGAGCGCAGGCGCTCTTCCCATTTACGAGCAGGAGAGGCGCGGCGGATGTCCCGCCAGATGGCTGTGGCAGCCAGGGTGCCATCGGCAACCGCAATTGACACCTGGTTCAGGCCCTGCTTCAAATCCCCGAGCGCAAACAGGCGCGGGTGGGCAGTGCGGCACCACTCGTCGGTGAGCAGACTCTCCCCTTGCCATTTCAAGTCAGGGATCCCTTTCAAGTAGTCGTTGTGGTATTTGGCTCCCATCGCCACCAAGCCGGTGGTAGCCTCAATGTAGGTGCCATCCTCCAGCTCTACCCCTCTCATCTGGTGGTTTTCTCCCCAAAAACGGCGAATGGGAGCTTCGTAGAGGGGATAGCCGTGTTCGGCCAGTTTTTGGCGCATTTCAGGGCCAACCGAGCAGAGGCCGTGGGTCAACACCGAGATATAAGGCGTAAACCAGTTGAGGACAAAAGCGGTGTTGATTTGAGCCTCGGAGCCGACGATCAAAACCGCCTTTTGATCCCGCATTTCATGGCCATCGCAGATCATACAAACATGCAGCGAGTAGCCTGCATACTCGTAAACATTTTGCATGTCGGGCAATTGCGGCAAATGGTCGATGATGCCCGTTGCTGCAATCAAATATCGGCTGCGAAAAACGGGGTAGAGGCTGTTGACTTTTCCCACCTTGACCTTGACGGCAAAAAGCTCTCCCTCATCCTTCACATCTTCCACATAGCCCCACAGATAGTCCATCCCCAAGCTGAGGGCGTGCTCCCTTCCCTGTCGCAACAGCTCCCGCCCTGGCGTGGTCGGAGGTAGGCCGAGATAATTGCGCAAATCCTGCATCCAAAAAGAGCGGCCTCTGCCTTTTTCTACGACCAGGCAGCTCAAGCCGTAGCGAGCCAGATAGATCGCCGCCGACAACCCCCCTGCGCCGCCGCCGGCGACAATGACATCGTAGATTTTGTTCAAGCCAACTTCTAGGTTCTTGCTGTTCAGCTTCATAGATGGCATCCTCTCGTAAGCTTTCTACTGGGTAACCTTCAAGTCGTCGGTCGCGGATCCAAAAACCTTAAGAAAATCCATATGTCCCGAAGGTCTGCTTATCCTGTTCATGCATCATGTCTCTATTAAGGCGTGTCGAGGTGAAGGGATCAGTTCCAACAACCGTCTAGAATAGGGGCTGAACTCTCTGTCAGGAGAAGAACCTTATGCCAGGCATCTTAGCGGCCATTGCCCTCATCTTCATTGGCTACCTGTTCAACTCGGTCAAGATCATCAGCCAGGGGTATGAGGCACTGGTAGAGCGTTTGGGCCGGTTTCACCGCAAGCTAACCCCAGGGCTGCACGTTATTCTCCCCCCCCTCGACAGAATTGTTTTCCAGGAAACCATTCGCGAGAAGGTACTGGACGTGCCACCGCAGCAGTGCATCACCAGCGACAACGTTTCGCTGATGGCCGATGCAGTGGTTTATTGGCGCATCACTGATATGATCAAGGCCCGCTATGCAGTGGAGGATGTGCAACGGGCTTTGATTAATCTGGTGCTGACGGCCTTGCGCGCCGAAATTGGCCGCATGGACTTGGATCAAACCTTTTCCTCCCGTGCCGAGATCAACGCCCGCCTTTTGACAGAACTGGACGAGGCCACCGATCCCTGGGGGATCAAGATCACCCGCGTAGAAGTCAGGGATATCCAGCCCTCTAAGACGGTGCAAGACTCGATGGAAAAGCAAATGGCTGCCGAACGGGAAAAGCGGGCCGCCATCCTCAAGTCGGAAGGGGAACAGCAGGCCAGCATCAATCAGGCGGCAGGGGCTGCTAAGGCACAGTTGTTGCGAGCAGAGGCCGAGAAGCGGGAGCGGCTGCTGCTGGCCGAGGGTACGGCTGAGGCCATCAAAACCATTGCCGCCACTCTGCAGGAGAACCCGGAGGCAGTCAATGCGCTGCAATACCTGATGGCGCAAAACTACATCGATATGGGTTTCAAGGTGGGCAGCAGTCCCAGCTCGAAGGTGATCTTTATGGATCCCAACTCCATCCCCGGCACCCTGCAAGGATTGGTCTCCATGGTGGACGTTGCCAAAAGCGGACAGGGCTCCGGATCGCAACCGTTGCGCACCTCCGCTGCTTTCCCAACTGAGGTGGATCTTCCTCGGCTCGACTAAACCATGGTGGCTTCAGCCCAGGAAGGAGCTCCTGCTTGGCTGCTGGTGGGGCAGGTGGTGGCGGCCCATGGCCTGCGGGGCTGGCTGCGGGTCAAGTGCTGGTCAGATTTCCCGGAGCGACTCACCCAGCCGGGGCCCCGTTGGCTGCAGCGGGATGCGGATCCGGAGCCCCTACTACATCCTTTGATCGAGGGGCAATTTTTCCCGGCTAAGGGCCTTTACTTGGTGCGACTGGAAGGGATCCCCGATCGAACGGCGGCAGAGGTTTGGGTGGGAGCCAAGGTGCTGGTGCCGGCTTCCCACCGCTTGCCCCTCCAGCCGGAGGAGTACCACTACCGCGATCTCATCGGCTTGGCCGTCTATCACCAAGGAGAGCTGCTGGGACAGGTTTCGGGGATTTTGGCCGCCGGCCAGGATGTGCTGGAGATAACAACCCCTGACCGCCGACAGGTGTTGATCCCTTTTGTAAAAGCCCTGGTGCCCGTTGTGGATTTGGAAAAAGGCACGCTTCAGGTACAGCCGCCGCCGGGGTTGGTGGAGAGCTTTCTGGGTTAGGGTCTGGAGAGATAGACTGATTTCTCTACCTGCATCCCCTCCTGAACTCGGCCCCCAGAAGCGTCTGTGTGGCTATTCTAGCCTTTTGTGCTACCATAGGGGCAGTTTTTTGGGATACTAGACTCACTCCTGGCCTTTAAGGTCAATTTTCTGGGTTTCTGTGGATCTTGGCTGGGGGTCTTCTTCAGGATTGGAGTTGCGAATGACGGAAAACTACGGTGCAGAGCAGATCCAAGTTTTGGAAGGCTTGGAGGCTGTGCGCAAGCGGCCTGGCATGTACATTGGTTCCACCGGGCCCAAGGGGTTGCACCATTTGGTGTACGAGGTGGTGGACAACTCCGTCGATGAGGCTTTGGCCGGCTATTGCGACGATATTCAGATTACCCTCTACCCCGATGGCTCGGTGTCTGTTTTGGACAATGGCCGCGGCATTCCGGTGGATATTCATCCCAAAACTGGGCAGTCGGCCCTGGTGACGGTGCTGACGGTGTTGCACGCGGGGGGCAAGTTCGGCGGCGGCGGTTATAAGGTCTCCGGCGGGCTGCACGGGGTAGGGGTGTCGGTGGTAAATGCCCTCTCCGAATGGGTGGAGGTGACGGTTTGGCGGGAGGGCAAGGTTCACTTTCAGCGGTTTGAGCGCGGGGCGGTGGTGGGATCCTTGCAATCCGAGCCGCAACCCCAGGGATCCAACCGGCGGGGTACAGAGGTGCGCTTCAAGCCGGATGGGCTGATCTTTCCCGAGCGAGAGTTCGACTATGCTCTGTTGGCGGCCCGCTTTCGCGAGTTGGCCTACCTCAACGCTGGCCTGAAAATTACCTTCACCGACCTGCGGCGGGATCCACCGCACCGCGAAACCTATCAGTATGCGGGCGGCATCAAGGAATATGTAGCCTTCATCAACCACGAAAAAACCCCCATTCACTCCGACATCATCTACATACGGGGGGAGCGGGATGGCGTCGAGGTGGAAGTGGCGCTGCAGTGGTGCTCGGATGTCTATACCGACACGTTGATCGGCTTTGCCAACAACATCCGCACCACCGAGGGGGGCACCCACTTGGAGGGCCTGAAAGCCTCTCTTACCCTCACCATCAACAGCCAAGCCCGCAAGCTCAACAAACTCAAAGATTCTGACAGCAACCTGGCCGGAGAAAACGTGCGGGAGGGGCTGACGGCTATCGTCTCGGTCAAAGTACCCAACCCCGAGTTTGAGGGGCAGACCAAAACCAAGTTGGGCAACACGGAGGTGCGGGGCATTGTCCAGACCCTCGTCTCCGAGGCGCTGGCGGAGTATCTGGAGTTCAACCCCAACGTGGCCAGGGGGATCGTCGATAAAGCCATCCAGTCCTTCAACGCTGCCGAAGCAGCCCGGCGGGCCAGGGAATTGGTGCGGCGCAAATCCGCTCTGGAATCTTCCACGCTGCCGGGGAAGTTGGCCGATTGCAGTTGCCGTGACCCGGCCGAATCCGAGGTGTATTTGGTGGAAGGCGACTCGGCGGGGGGCAGCGCCAAACAAGGTCGGGATCGGCAGTTTCAGGCGGTACTGCCTTTGCGCGGCAAGATCCTCAACATCGAAAAGGCAGATCCCGCCAAGATCTACAAAAATGCCGAGATTCAGGCGATGATCACGGCGCTGGGGTTGGGGGTTAAAGGCGATGAATTTGATCCCAGCCAACTGCGCTACCACCGCATCATCCTCATGACCGATGCCGACGTGGACGGCAGCCACATTCGCACCCTGTTGCTGACCTTTTTCTACCGCTATCAAAAGGCCCTTCTGGAACAGGGCTATGTCTATATCGCCTGTCCGCCGCTTTACAAAATCGAGTGGGGCCGCAATAATGTTCGCTATTGCTACAGCGACGCCGAGAAGGATCAGATCGTGCGGGGATTGCCGGCCAACGCCAAGTACACTATCCAACGGTTCAAGGGTCTGGGGGAAATGATGCCCGAACAACTTTGGGAGACCACCATGAACCCGGCAACGCGCACCCTCAAACAGATCACCATTGAAGATGCGGTGGAGGCGGATCGCATTTTCACCATCTTGATGGGAGATGCTGTCGGCCCCCGACGGGAGTTTATTGAGGCTCACAGTGCCCATCTGGATCTGGCGGCTCTGGATATCTAGCCGATGGCGGGAAGCTTTGCCCTCTGGAGGAGGGTCGCTCTCCACTGTCGGCAGTTACAGTCGTTTCCAACAGGATCTAAGACACTTTGCCGCTGGCCCAAGCGCTCCGCGCCGCTCACGCGACCACCCCCGACCCCTCTCCCTGAGGGAGCAGCCCTCACCCCCGACCCCTCTCCCTGAGGGAGAGGGGAGTTAGGGATAGGCGTGTTCGCGACAGCGTTGCGTAGCAATAACGACGTAGAGAAACGTTTCATGAATAGGTCAAGGCAGTTGCAGCTCAAGCCATGTGGCAAAGTGAGGGAAGAGCGTTCAAGATCCGGCCATGCCTACATTGTTTGCGGCTCTCCTGGCGGCGCTGGGGGGCTATCTCCTGGGATCCATCCCCACTGGCTACTGGGTAGGCCGTTGGTGGGGCGGCATCGACCTCCGCCAACAGGGATCCGGCTCGACGGGGGCAACCAATGTGTTGCGGACGCTGGGCAAGGGGCCGGCGCTGCTGGTGTTGCTGGTGGATGCTGCCAAAGGGGCGGCAGCGGTGGCCCTGGGATCGGCTTTGGGATCGCCGTGGTGGGTGGTCGTAGCGGCCCTGGGGGCGGTGATCGGCCATAGCCGCTCCTGTTGGCTGGGCTTCAAGGGGGGCAAATCGGTGGCCACCAGCCTGGGGATCTTGTTGGCTATGGCTTGGCCGGTGGCGCTGGCCACTTGCGGAGTCTGGCTACTGGGGATCGCCCTCACCCGCATTGTCTCCTTCAGCTCTTTGCTGGCGGCGGTGGTGGCGCCGCTGCTGATGTGGGCAATGGCTCAGCCTCTGCCCTATGTGTTGTTTGCCTTGGCGGGCGGAGTGTATGTGATCGGGGCTCATCGACGCAACATCGAGCGCCTGCTGGCCGGCTCGGAGCCGCGCATCGGCCAAAAATTGGCCCAATCTCCCTAATTCACCCTGTCCCAGAGCACGATGGAACAGACGACAGTGGTTTTCGTTTACGGATCCCTGCTGCGGGGTGGCCAGTACCACAGCCTGCTGCAAGGAGCAGAGTTTTTGGGAACCGACAGCCTCAACCACATCGACCTCTACGATCTCGGCCCCTACCCGATGGCGGTTCCTGGCCAAAATCGGCTCTACGGCGAGCGCTACCGCATTCCCTTGAGCCTGTTACCCCGCCTAGACGAGCTGGAAGATCACCCGCGGCTGTACGAACGACGGTGGGTGCAATTGGAGAGCGGCACCTCGGCCTGGGTATACCTAGGTCGGCCCAAGCAGGTGCAGGGGTGCTCGCTCATCCCCAGTGGCCGCTGGCTGCCTCGAGATCCCTAGAGATCAAAGTGGAGCTTGACGCCCTCAACATACTGGGGCAGTAACTCGGCTGAGGGTGGATCCCATTCCGGGGGATCCGACTCTCTGGCAAAGGGAGCAGCGGCCTCTACAGGGCTGGACGTGCGCTCCAGGTAGTAGATGCGATCTCCGCGTCGCCAAACGTCCGGCTCAGGCAGGTAAAACAACCGGCCCAGTTGAGACGATCCGCCTCCCTCCCGGAACCAGCCCCCCAAGCGCTGCGGGCGCACCAGCAACAAAGGCAGGCAAAGATCGGCTTTGATGCGGTAGGCAAACTGATCCCGCAGCCGCTCCAACGTGGGATCCTCCACTTCCATCTGGGCTGAAAAGGGGTTGAGCAGAGCTGAGCGCGCCGCCGAGATCGACTCCTGGGCCGAGGCCACTGTCAATTGGGGGGGCTTCAGACCCAGATCCGCCAAGGTGGGCAGGGTGATCGAGCGCAACTCGGCCCGGTTGGCCTCCAGGTAGCCGGCCCAGCGCTGCAGTTGGGAAAAGGGGATCGGCAGGGTGCGGATCCCTTCTGAGATGGGCATCTCCGGCAGCAATACCGTCCAGATGGCAGCGGAAACCGAGAGCTTCACCATCAACTCGGCAATGGCCCAGTTCATCTGGGGATCCAAAGTCAGGATCAGCAGCGTCTCCGCATGGTCGATATCGGCTTTCAAGAAGGCTGACTCGCTCAGCACGGCTTCCTGCAAAGATCCGGGAAGCACCTGGCCAGGTTCCTCCAAGGACTCCGTCCCGCTGACGCGAACGGGCAGAGCTTTGGAGAGCCCATTGCTGGTGGGGGGCTGGGGCCCTGAGGTATGGCCGGCTTTGTGGCCGTTGAGCTCGGCTGGGCCGACAGGCTCGCGCAGACGGGATCCCGACGGCAGTGGCAGCACCTCCACCGCCTGGTTGAGGGAGCGCAGCAACTGGGCCAACTGGTCGACCAGCGGATGGTTGCCGACGATCACCGTAGAACTGCCCTGATCCAAGCCCAGCCAGCGGGCCACCCAGGCGGCGGTCAGCCCCTGCACCGTCACCGTGAGCGAGATGGTCAAAAACACCAGCGCCTTGAGGGCATCTCCCCCGGTAATGCCCCGCTCGGTGAGCAAAATGGCAAACAAAGAGGCCACCGAAGCCGCCACAATGCCGCGGGGGGCCAGCCAGGCCACAAACAGCTTCTGCCGCCAATTGAGGTCGCTGCGCCAGGTACACAGCCACACGCTCAAGGGGCGCACCACCAGCATCAGGCAGAGCACCGTGGCCAACGCTCCCCAGCCCAGAGCAAATACCGCCTTCAGAGAGAGGGTGGACGTGAGCAGGATAAACAATACCGAGATAGCGACCACCACCAACTGGCCGTGGAACTGGCGCACGCTCCGCTCGGCAATGGCCGCCTTCTGCCGCACCACCAGGCCCGCCATCACCACCGCCATCAGCCCCGCCTCGGAGCGCAGCGACTGGGCCAGGGCAAACACCCCCAGCGCCCCCGCCAGCACCACCGAGTTGCGCAGCTCTTCCGTCAAAAACTGCCGCGACCAGAGCAGAAAGGATCCCATTAGCCAGCCCCCCAGCGCCCCCACCGCCGACCCAATGGCCAAGCGGCTGGACAACTGCTCCAAGGCCATGAGGAAGCTGGGGTGGCCAGAAAGCACCACCTGCAGCACCACCACCGCCAAGATGGCCCCCACCGGATCGATGAGCACCCCTTCCCCTTCCAGCAGGGTGCTGACGGCGGAATCGACCCGTACCCGCTTCAGGATGGGGTTAATCACCGTCGGCCCCGTCACCACCACCAGGGATCCGAACAAAAAGGCCAGGGGCCAGGGAAACTCCCCCAAATAGTGGGCCGCCAGCGCCCCCCCTCCCAAGGTCAGCAGGGATCCCAACAACACCAAATTGCGCAGGCTATCGGAGACTTGGTTGAGGCGTTGCAGCCGCAGGTTCAGCCCCCCCTCAAACAGGATCAGAGCCACCGCCAACGACACCAGCGCCTCCAGCCCGGATCCCATAACCTGGGGGTGAACCCAGCTCAGGCCATCCGGGCCCAGCAGCACCCCAAACAGGAGCAGGAAAACAATGCTGGGCACCTTGACAAAATTGGCCAGGACTTGAGCTGCGATCCCGGCCACTAGGGCCAGCGTAAACAGGATCGTCAGCTCAAAGGAGTTTTCCATGCCGAGGCTCAACCTCCCTTAGCGAGAACTCTGTCCCAGCAGTTCTGTCTTGGTTAGCGTTGGGGCCACAGAAGGTTGACATGAACAGGCTGTTAACAACTACAAGTCGCTCCGGGCCGGGACAGACACAGGTGGGAGCAGCGAGAAAGCATCTTGACGAACAGGCAAACTCTGGCCGAATGTAACACTTTTATGTAACACCTTGAAGTTACTGCTCCTTGAGTCTAGGGTAGCTCAGGCCGAAGGTGAACTCAAATGGCCGCCCTCGGAGGGGGCAGCTCCCTGTTGCAGGCTGTCCTCTTGGCAGGGGCCGGCCTCCGCCAGGGGCTTGACACGACGAATAGGCAGGTTGGCGATCAGGGCCGTCGTCCCCCCTTCTGCCGCCAAGTGAAATTGCAGCCCCTCCGCATCCAGCTCCACATAGCGGGACACCACCCCCAAAATCTCCAGCCGCATCGCTTCCAAGGCTGCCGGGGTGAGGTCGGTGCGGTCGTGGGCCAAGATCAGTTTCAGGCGTTGCTTGGCCTGCTCGCGGCTGCTGCCGGAGTGGCGGGAGAAAAGCTGATCTAAGAAATCGAGAAGCATGGGCCTTAGCGGTAGCTGGAGTCAGTCGTCAAGGCGAATGGGGATGGGCAAACCCAATCCAAATCAGGCAGAAGAGCCATTCAAAGCACCTTTTGGTTTAAAAACCGCTTGGCTTTTTCCCAGAAAGACTCACCCAAGCTGGCCAACTTGGGGAATTCCACCGTCTCCCCTTCCAGCCGTCGGGCAATGCGCTGGATGGCCTGAGCAGCCAGAGTTGGGTTGGCCGAGAGGACTAGGGGCTCCCCTTTGTTGGTGGAGACGATCACCTCCCGGTCTTCTGGAATGATACCCACCAAGGGGATGGCCAGCACCTCCACCACGTCTTCCACCGACATCATCTGGCCGGCTACCACCATATCGGGGCGCAGGCGGTTGACGATAAGCTGGGTCGGTGCAATTTGTGCAGCTTCCAACAAGCCCACTACGCGATCTGCATCCCGCACTGCCGCCACCTCCGGGGTGGTGACGATGAGTGCCTCGCCGGCCCCCGCGATGGCATTGCGAAACCCCTGTTCGATCCCTGCCGGGCAGTCGATCAGCACATAGTCGTGGCTGCCGGCCAGCTTCTCGATCAACTGGCGCATCTGATCTGGGTTGGCCGCCGTTTTGTTGCGGGTTTGGGCTGCTGGCAACAGCGAGAGATTGGGGGTGCGTTTGTCTTTCACCAACGCTTGTTCAAGGCGACATTCCCCCGCAATCACCTCTAGAGCCGTGTACACCACCCGATTCTCCAGCCCCAGCAACAAGTCCAGGTTGCGCAGGCCAAAGTCGGCATCCACCACCACCACCGAGCGACCCAAGCGCGCCAAGGCAGTGCCCAGGTTGGCCGTTAGGGTGGTTTTGCCCACCCCGCCTTTGCCAGAGGTTACGACAATGACTCGGCTCATACCCCCCTCCGCAGAAAATCCTGAAGGCTGGCAATGCAGATGGCATCCTCCTGCAAGTAAACCACCTCTGGCGTGTCGGGGGGGGATCCACCCTCGGGTGGACGGGCCACCTGATCGGCAATGCGCAACTGAGTCGGCTCCAACTGCAAAGCCAAGATCACAGCACTCCTATCTCCCTCGGCGCCGGCATGCACCAGCCCTCGCAGACGTCCCCAAACCCAAATGTCTCCGCCCGCAATGATCTCGCCGCCAGGGTTGAGATCCCCCAGCAAGAAGACCGAGCCGCGGTGGCGCACGGACATTCCCGAGCGCACTGTGGATCGCAGGTAGAGGGGGGTGGTATCCGGGGGGACAGGGGGAATCGCCTCTAAGGGGGAAGATTGTTCCACAGAATAGCCCAGCGTCGCCGCCGCAATCGCCGTCGAGCGGGATCCGGTTTGGACGCGCCACAGTTGCAGTCCATGCTGGGACAACAGGGCAGCAAGGATTTGTAAGGCAGGCATGTCCAGCTCTCGCCCTTGGCACCACAGGGTCAGGGGGGCCACTCCTGCCCAGTGGGGTTTGCGGCTGCGCAACTGCCACACCAAGTTCTCCCAAACTTCTTCCCAGGTCAGGGTGCTGGGCAGGTGCAGATGGATCCCTTGGGCATCCGAGCGAAAGTACACACTGCCCGTAGCCCAGGAGTCTGGAGATGGGGTAAGCGGGGAGATTTCAGGGTTCCATGTAGGGGATCCCATCATGACGGCGCCTGAACATTTGCCCGAATATAGAGCCTCATCCTATTCCATTCTTCCCCAGGGGTATGGTGCAATTTTTGGCCAAATCGCTCAGCATGGCCTAGTCAGCTCCGGCAGCTCCACTTGGCCTGCGCAATCTCTCCCCCAAACCCAGCGCACCGAAATCGAGATCTTGCCTGTGCTGCCGGTTTTACCCTATAGCCCAGGGCCAACAGACATGAGGGATCCCCGCCATCGATCTGGCCAACTCACTCCAGCGCTAGTGTACCAACCCTTTTGGGTCTTGCGCAGGGGTGTTCAATGGGTTGCATCTGGACAACCATGAGCTCAAGAGCAGAACACAGGGTCAGTTTGAAGAGAGCGCCGAGCTGTGCCCAGCGGATCCCATATCCAAGTTTGGTTTATAATCTTTTTAGATTTCGGCTTAGCTTGGATTTGAAGAGGTCAACTTTAGCCTGGCTGAGCTGTACGGCTCTTCTGCAGCGCCCCACTGGGTCTAGATCCTTTCCCGTCCTGTTTGGTTTGTTTTTCTATCAACTTGGGAGATTCTTATGGCCGTTCCCAATGGTCATTCCAGCACGCTTCCAGAGCAAGAAGCCTCTTCTGTGGGAAAGGACTCCGTCTCGCCAACGCAGATGGGTAGCCCTCTGAACCTGGCTCCTCTGCCTGCTGAGGGGGCCTCTGCTCAGATGCCGGTACTGCTGACGGAGAGATCCGGCCCGCCCGTCTTCCCCAGCCCTGTCAAGTTCAGCAAGATCGAGATCGACCACCGTCCGGTGGGGGCTTCGACCCTGAAGGTGGTAGATTACTATGCCGACGGACGTCCGGTTGCCGCCGCAACTCTTAAGGTTGTGGATACCTGGGGCGAGGGGCGCCCAACGGTTGCCTCGGGGGCCAAATTCATCCATGATCCCGCTCTCAATCGTCCGGTGATGGCCGATGGCCTGAAAATTGCCAAAACCTTCCTGGGCAACCGCCCCATCGAGGCCAGTCCCCTCAAGGTGCTGCGCTAGCCGGGATCCCCAAGATGGCCCCTTTGCTAACCTGGGCTGGGGCGCATCAGGGTGGTGAGTATGGAGCTCCTGGCGATTCTCGTGGGGCTGTTGGCAGGCTTGGGAGGAGGAGCAGGCTATCTGGCAGATCAGACGGCACGGCAGCTTTTGCTGGATCAGTTGGATCGGGCCGAGGTTTTGGAGGTGCGCATCCAAAGCCGGCCCAACTACCGTCTGCTGAAGGGCCAAGCGGATCGCCTGCTGATTGCCGGTCGCGGGCTGTATCGGGCCCCTTTCCCCCGCCTTGAGCTTCTCGAGTTGGAAACCGATCCGGTGGCGATCGATCCCTCTTTTTTTCAGGGGGCTCCCCTGCGCCTGGCGCGACCTCTGCAAGCTGCGGTGCGGGTGGTGGTGCGAGAAGAGGACTTGAATGCTGCCCTCAACCTGCCAGAGGTGCTCCGCCAGTTTCAGGATATTCAAGCAGATCTGCCCTTTGGCGGAGCTGGCAGGGAAGCTCGCCGTTTTGACCTGCGTCAGCCCCGCGTCGAGTTTTTGGATCCCAGCCGTATTCAGCTTTCTGCCCTCTTGGTGGAGCGGGACGGCGGCACCGAGCAGTCGGTCGAAGTGGTGTTCAACGCCGGGATCCGGGTGGAAGAAGGGCGCAGCCTCAAGCTGGAGAATCCGGAGTTTGTCATCGGTTCTGTACGGGTTCCCGATGAGATCTCAGCAGCCTTCTTGGGCGGGCTCAATAAGGTGTTTGACCTGCAAGAGCTGGAAGAGATCGGGATCCTGCTGCGGGTGCTCAGCCTAGAGATAGAACCTGACCAATTGCAGGTGATTGGGTTTGTGCGGGTGGAGACGCTGGAGAAGATCATGATCCCTGACGCGGACGGCCAGAGATCCCGGTTGAGCATGGATGCAATCTTCAGCTAGAAACCGCAGGAGCCCCGCCCTGTACCCCCCTCTGTCCACCCGTATACGGGGGGAAGGCGGGCCGGTCAGGGTCGGGAGGAATGCGGACGACGGATAATCGTGACATGGCCCAAGTCCTGACTATCTCCTGCAAGCTCAAGGTGTCTGCTTCGCAAGCCGTGAAGCTAGAGGCAACCTTGTCGGCTTTTGCACAAGCACTCCTCGCGCCAGCGGGCCGTAGGCCTTACTGGGTCAACCAAAACACACCAGAGAAGGTGGTCAACCCAGTCAAGCTTCAATCGCTCTGCTACCGCGCAATTCGTACCCGCTTTGGGCTATCCAGCAACCTGGCCCAACAGGTGTGCAGAAGGTTGGCCGGTGCCCGCAAGGTTGCCCAGCAAAAGAATCGTCCGGTCAAAGCGTTCAAGTCTGGCTTTGTTACCTATGACGCCCGCATCTTCTCTTTCCGCGAGAAGGACTGGACGGTGTCGCTGACCACCGTCGAGGGACGCGAACGCTTTGAGCTGAATGTAGGTCACTACCAGCGCGGCATGCTGGCCGGTTCTCATCCCAAAGCGGCCACGCTCATCAAGCGCAAAGATGGTTCCTACTTCATCCAGATTGGCGTGGAGCAGGACCCACCGGAGCCACAAGACACCACCAGGGCGATTGGTGTGGACTTGGGTAGGAGAGATATTGCCCATACCAAGGACTCCGTCCCGCTGACGCGAACAGAAGGAGACCACTGGAATGGACAGCAGTTGAACCAGGTCAGAGACCACTACTCCCGCTTGAGAGCGGCTCTGCAACGCAAGGCCGGTAAGGGCACACGCAGCACTCGGCGCAGGTGTCGGCAACTGCTGCAACGGCTGTCTGGTCGGGAGAGACGCTTTCAAGCTTGGGTGAACCATCGCATCTCCAAGTCCATTGTTGCTAGGGCACTGGCCACCCACCGTTTTATTGCCTTGGAAGACCTGACCGGGATCCGGGAGCGTACCAACCAACAGCCACGCAGCAAGACGGAGCGGCGGCGGGCGAACAGTGAGGCCTACGGCCCGCTAGCGCGAGGGGCGTTCTACCAGTTGCGGCAGTTTGTGCACTACAAGGCCGCCAGAGCAGGGGTGAAGGTTGTGGTGGTGCCGCCTGCCTACAGCTCGCAGACCTGCCACCGGTGTTTGTGGCTTGGGCAACGGGAAGGGAAGCGTTTTCGTTGTGTGAACCCGGCCTGTGGCTGGGAAGGGGATGCAGATTTGAACGGTGCCAACGTGATTGCGCTTTTGGGGGTCGCTGTAAACCGGCCTAGAGGCCCGTGGTTGGCTTGCCAACTGCAGGGCTACCAGAAGCCCGCTCCGTATCGCTTAGCGGTCGGAGTCGGGTAGTTTACGGCTGCGCTCTAAGGTCTGCTCTGTCAAACTGGAAAAAAACAGTCTGGCTGGAGATTGGGATTATGGCCTTCGATTGGTTTCGCCGCCGCTATACCGACTCCCCTGGTGAAGCAAAGCCTTCGCCACCAGACCCCACGTCGGCCACGAAGCCAGCGGAGATCTCCCCCGAAGACTATTTGGCCTTCGCCAAAGCCGCCTATGCCAACCTGAAGGCCCGTGCCGCTGGCCAGGAGGCCCCAGCCAAGGACTCCGTCCCGCTTGAGCAAACAGATGGGCAAATAGAAGGGATCCCTGCAGAAGCTCTCCAGCCACAGCCACCGGCCTCGCCTCCGGAGCCTATTCCAACAAAAGAACCGGTATCTCCAGAATCACCCTCTGTGCAGCCGGCGGCAGCTCCCTCGTTTTTCGATCTGGCTCCCCGTGCTGCCGAGCGTCTGCAAGCCCTGCAAGCCAGCGCTGTGGAAGAGCCGGAGCCGATGACCCCAGCCGTCGCTCCCTCTCCCGAGACCGGGCCGGAAGAGCTGGTCTTCGATGAAGGCTTCCGCTGGTCAGCCGAGATCTTGGCGGCCCAAGGGCGCAAACCGGAAGAGATCTCCGTAGAAGAGATCTCTTGGCTGCAAAAGCTGCGGCGAGGCTTGGGCAAAACCCGCCTCAACCTAATCAACCAATTGAAGGCCCTGGTAGGCCGTGGCCCCCTCGACCAGAAAGCTGTAGAAGAAATTGAGGCCCTGTTGCTGCAGGCCGATGTGGGGATCGATGCCACCGAGCGGATCATCCAAGCCCTACAAAAGCGCATGCGCGAGGAGGTGGTGCCGCCGGAGGAGGCGGTCAAATACCTCAAGCAGCAGATGCGCCAGATGTTGACGGTAGGGGATCCCACCTTTGCGCCGCAACGGGGCACGCTCAACATTTGGCTGATTGTCGGGGTGAATGGAGCGGGCAAAACCACCACCATCGGCAAAATTGCCCATGTGGCCCGCGAGTCTGGGTACCGCTGCTTGATCGCCGCTGCCGACACCTTCCGGGCTGCCGCGGTGGAGCAGCTCAAGGTTTGGGCAGAACGAGCGGGGGTAGAGGTGATCGCCAATCCTTCTCCCAATGCTGACCCGGCGGCGGTGGTCTTTGACGCCATCACAGCCGCCCAGGCCAGGGGCACCGAGCTGCTCTTGGTGGATACGGCGGGCCGTCTGCAAAACAAGAAAAACCTGATGGAGGAGCTGGCCAAGATCCGCCGCATCATCGACAAAAAAGCTCCTGAAGCCAAGGTGGAAAGCCTGCTGGTGCTGGATGCCACCCAAGGGCAAAACGGCTTGCGCCAAGCGGCGGTGTTTTCCGAAGTGGCCAAGCTGAGCGGCGTGATCCTGACCAAGCTGGATAGCACCGCCAAGGGGGGCATTGCCCTGGCCATTACACAACAGATGCACTTGCCCATCCGCTTCATCGGCGCCGGCGAGGGGCTGGAAGATCTGCGGCCTTTTTCCAGCTATGAGTTTGTGGAAGCTCTCCTGAGCGAGTATTGAGGCGCCCCCTTTCTGGGAAAAGCCACCGTGAAAGAGACACACACAGCTCCCAACTGTGTTGGGCGTCGCCCTCGCCTTCTGCCCTGGAGCGCTGCGGGGGTGGGAGCAGGTTTGCTTTGGGCCTGGGGTGGGCACCGCTGGATCCAGAGCGGGTTGAACCTGGCCTGGACGGGATCCACCCAGGATGCAGAGGCTTTGCAAGAATTTGTAGCCACCTTGACCCAGGTGTTGTCGGGGGTGTTGGGCGTTACCCTCTCGGTGGTGGCCATTGTGGTGCAGTTGAGCGCGGATCGCTTCACCCCGAAGGTCACCGAGCTGTTTTTGCGCGAGCAGGTCAACTTCTATCTCTTCTTTTTCCTGATCCTGGCCAATGTGGTCAGTTTGTGGAGCTCGATAGCCCTGAGCTTTTACGATCCCGCCAGCGGACATCCGGGGCTGCTCATCGGGCTGAACCTGCTGCTGGGCACAGCTTCGTTTTTGGTGCTGATCCCCTACTTTCGCTTTGTGTTTAACTTCTTGCAACCGACCTCGATCATCCGTCGCATTGAGCAGCAGGTGCGGCAGGCCGTCCTGGGATCCCTTGTCTCCAGAAGATTGGGATCTGATTTCGGGTTCGAGGAGAGTCGTTTCTCTCGCTGGCGTCGGCGTGGTGTGGCAACAGAGCAGCACTCTCCAACAGGCCAATGTTCGCCAGCTCATCAGCGCTGCCTTGCTGCCCTCGATGAGATCAAAAGCATCGCCACCAGCGCTCTCCGCCAACAGGAAGGAAGCATTTTCTTGGAAGCGTTGGATAGTCTAAAGTCTCTATGGATCTTCTATGCCGAGCACAAAGCACAACTGCACCCCACCTGGTTTCTCTTGACCGCGGCTCTGCAGCGGGATCCGGACTTTGCTTCGGTGGATAAGGGCCTATTGAGCCAGATCGAGGCAGAGAGATCCTGGCTGGAGCTGAAGATCTTGCGGCAGTATCAGGCCTTGTTTGTCGAGGGGCTAAACGGCATGCAGCAGGCGAGCACCCTGGTGGCCATTCACAGCCGGGAGCTGGGGATCCGCGCCCTGGAAACCCAACGACTCACGGTAGCGGGGTGGGTGATCAAGTTTTTCAACACCTACCTGCGGGCTGTCATCAACGCGCGCGACATCCGCGGTGGCTACAACCTGCTCAAGCAATACCGCCTGCTGGCCGAGGCAGCCCTACACCACCGTCAGTCGGCCCTGGTCTTGCAGATTGTTGACTACTTTCGCTACTACAGCTTGACTGCCTACAAGGCCGGCCTCTTTTTCCTTTCGGAAACCTTTGGCTTCGATCTGGGAAGGCTGGCCCAGTTGAGCTGTGCTCTGCAGTCGGAAACAACCGAAGCCATTGTGCAGGCTTTGTTACGCCTAGACCAAGACCCCGAAAGCGAGCAACAGGAGAATACCTTGCGCGGGATCCGCAAAACCCAGGTGCGGCTGGCGGCTTACTTTCTCAGCCGTGGGCGGGAGGATTTGGCCAAGTTGATCTACAGGGATATGCAGCACGAGCCCTCGGCGCGCCTGCAGAGCATCCGCCAAGAGCTGCTCTCTACGGCTGCGGAGTTTTGGGAGTTCACCGACCGGGGGGAGAACTTCTACTACCTCGAACCGGCCCTGCAACCCTATGCCGAGCAGTTTTTCGGCTGGTTTCAGGGCTTGACCTCTCTGGCAGATAAGCTGGAGAGCGCCTCTAGATCCCTGGAGCTTCCGTAAAAAAAGCCAGATCTCTTTACCGCAGGGTTTAGTTTAGTTTGGTCAGAGCCGCCCCTTGGTGTCGTTCCAGAAGGCTTGTCTCATGTGTCCTTTCGGCCAACCTAACCGTCTGGGCAGTTCTCCCAGCCGAGGATCCCTGCCGGCAACCAGCTCTTTTGTCCAGTTTCGCCGCGACCCGCACCTGTTGCCCTTTTGGAGCCTGAGCCTGTTGATCATGGGCCTGGCGGTGCCCCTGTTTGTGCTTTCGGGGGCGGATCCCAGTTTGGCTGGCTGCGACGAGAGCTTTTATGCCCAGATGGCCCGCGAGCTGCTGTGGGGGAGCAACTGGCTGGGGCCGACTTTTTTGGGGGAGCCTTTTTTCGAGAAACCGCCTCTGCTCACCTGGAGCGTGGCCCTCAGCTTTGCCCTCTACGGCATCAACGAATGGGCGGCTCGGCTGCCCGGGATCCTGGCCGCTTTGCTCTCCATTCCTCTGGTGGGCTGGATTGGGCGGGCTTTTTTGCCGACACGGGCGGCCCTGCTGGGCATGGCGGTTTTGCCCCTCTGCTACCTCTGGGTACAGCAGGGGCGGCTGGTGGGGCAAGATGTGCCCCTGACCTGCCTGGAGCTCTTGGGGATCCTGGGGCTGGTGAACGGCAGCCGCGGCCACCCAGTTTGGTTTTGGCTGGTGGGGGTGGCCTTTGGGCTGGGCCTTTTGATGAAGAGCGCCATGATCCTGCTGCCGGCAGCGGCTTTGATCCCTTACTGGGTGCAGCAGCGGCGCCACTGGCTGGGATCCGCCCCCTTTTGGCTGGGGATGTTGCTGGGCCTGGGGATCTTTGGCCTCTGGCTGGTGCCGGCCATGGGGATATACGGTTCCGAGGTGCTGGCCACCTTGGTGGGAAAGGTGTGGGATCTGGGGCAAGAACCCTTCCATGCCGATGCCACCGGCTGGTACTACTTTTGGCACATCCCGGCCCACGGCTTTCCTTGGACGGTTTTGGGGGTGGTGGGAGGAATTCTCTTGGTGCGGCAAAAGCCGGCATCCACTTTGTTGATCTGGTCTTTTCCCCTGCTGCTTTTGGTTCTATTGCAGCTTTATCCCACCAAAACCCCCTACTACACGGTGCAGCTCTATCCCTGGCTAGCTCTGCTGGCGGGGGTGGTCCTCGATCAAGCTCTGCCGTTTCCGCTCCGCACCGCCTCGACTGGGACAGCGGGACGAGGTTCTCGGCGAGACAGACCCCACCTGGCCCAGGTGCTCTCCTGGGGGTTAGCGGCGGTAGGGCTGCTGCTTTTGGGTTTGGGGGTAGCCGTCCGCCTGGGCGTAGACGGTCTGCAGCTCCTACAACCCCATGCCTGGCCTCTGGTGGTGATGGGTCTTTTGTACCTCTTGCTGCCAGGGATCTGGAGCTGGCGGCGGGTGCTGCACCATGCCGGGGAGCTCTGGCTGGGCACACTCCTAGCTGCCGGGATTCTCGCCATGGTGAGCATCCTCCTGCGGCCTGACTTCGGCAATTTCAGCCCTGCTTTTGCCCAGATGGACTGGAAACAGATGCTGGGATCTGCAGACACTGGTTTTCCCGTGGTGGATATTGGCCGCAGCGGCTTGCCGGATGTCTGTCAGGCGCAGGCCATCGCCTTTTATACGCCCAATCCGGGAAGATGGGTGGATGATCAGGCTCTGCAACAAGGGGAGCATGGAGACTACCTTTGGGTATCCCCTGTGCAGGCAGAACAGGTTGACATCGAAGACTTGGGACTGCAGCCTTTGGCCGAGGTGGAGGGCTGGCAACTGGTGCACCGCTCCCTCTCAGATGCGGCCAGCGGGGAGCCTTCCTGAGGCGTTTACGATCAAAACTGTAAACTACCCGACTCCGACCGCTAAGCGGTACGGAGCGGGCTTAAGCGCTCCGCGCCGCTGACGCGAAGGGTAGCCCTGCAGTTGGCAAGCCAACCACGGGCCTCTGGGCCGGTTTACAGCGACCCCCAAAAGGGCAATGTTGGCACCGTTCAAATCTGCATCCCCTTCCCAACCACAGGCCGGGTTCACACAACGAAAATGCTTCCCTTCCCGTTGCCCAAGCCACAAACACCGGTGGCAGGTCTGCGAGCTGTAGGCAGGCGGCACCACCACAACCTTCACCCCTGCTCTGGCGGCCTTGTAGTGCACAAACTGCCGCAACTGGTAGAACGCCCCTCGCGCTAGCGGGCCGTAGGCCTCACTGTTCGCCCGCCGCCGCTCCGTCTTGCTGCGTGGCTGTTGGTTGGTACGCTCCCGGATCCCGGTCAGGTCTTCCAAGGCAATAAAACGGTGGGTGGCCAGTGCCCTAGCAACAATGGACTTGGAGATGCGATGGTTCACCCAAGCTTGAAAGCGTCTCTCCCGACCAGACAGCCGTTGCAGCAGTTGCCGACACCTGCGCCGAGTGCTGCGTGTGCCCTTACCGGCCTTGCGTTGCAGAGCCGCTCTCAAGCGGGAGTAGTGGTCTCTGACCTGGTTCAACTGCTGTCCATTCCAGTGGTCTCCTTCTGTTCGCGTCAGCGGGACGGAGTCCTTGGTATGAGCAATATCTCTCCTACCCAAGTCCACCCCAATCGCCTCGGTGGTGTCTCGTGGCTCCGGTGGGTCGCGCTCCACGCAAATTTGGATGTAGTAAGAACCATCTTTGCGTTTGATGAGCGTGGCCGCTTTGGGATTGGTGCCTGCCAACACGCCCCGCTGGTAGTTGCCAATTGCCAACTCAAAGCGTTCCCGCCCCTCAACGGTGGTTAGCGACACCGTCCAGTCCTTCTCGCGGAAAGAGAAGATGCGGGCGTCATAGGTCACAAAACCCCCCTTGAACGCTTTGACCGGACGGTTCTTTTGCCGGGCAACCTTGCGCAAGCCAGCAACCCGCCTGCACACCTGTTGTGCCAGGTTGCTGGATAGCCCGAAGCGGGTACGGATCTCGCGGTAGCAGAGAGATTGGAGCTTGACGGCGTTGACTATCTTCTCCGGCGTGTTCTCATTCACCCAGTTCAAGGCTTGTGCAAAAGCGTCTAGCGTCGCATCCAGCTTGGCGGCTTGCGAAGCAGACACCTTGAGCCTGCAGGAGATAGTCAGGACTTGGTGCATGCTCCTATTCTATCTCAACAGATACTATGTTACTGCCCGGCTCCGTACCTACGCCGGACTCGCATTCCTCCGGACGCAATGACTCCGTCAGCCTCAACATCGGCAGCTTGCAACTGCCTCTCTCTTTGCAACTGGAGTCTTCGCTGGCCGGCATCATTCAGGGATCCCTGGTGTTGTTTGTCTTGTTGACCCAGGGGATCAGCCGCCGCTATTTCCTGACCAAAGGGAAGCAGAACCCTTAATTGCCCTTTCAGTACCGCTCGAAATGTGGCCGGTACCGGGGAAAGCTAGCTGGATCTGGCCAGCCGTGCAACAGTCTGCAACAAGCTCTTTTTTTTCAACGCACGCGAAAGCCGACCCGACCCCGTTCAACATCAAAGGCAACATCAGTGTTGAAAAACAGCGGCATGCCCAACAGTTGCACCCCCTGGTTGCCGCTCACAAAAATTCGATCTCGACTGGGCGTAATCGGAAAGCCAACTCGAATACGGTAGTCGAAAGCCCCCTCCAACACTGCTCGCCATTCCGCCCCAGGGGGGAGAGTCGAGGTGGAGAAGGGAGCTGCTCCCAACAGCCTGACGTTGAGGAAAATGTCGGAAGAGCCGCTGTCGAACTGGGTGGGGCTGAGGGCATTTTGGATGGAAGTATTGCTGATGCTGTAGGCCACTTGCAAAGCCTCATCCCGCCAGATGGGGGTGCCATCGGGAAAGCTCCCCACTTGGGGAAACTGCCGGAAGTTAAAGCCGGCGGTGTTGTTGTCCGTCAGGCCAACCGTGAAAAGGCCCTGGGTGGAGTTGAAGCCGCCCGTTTGGATCATGTACCCGGAGCGAAAATTGCCCGGCAGACGGGTGAGCGGACTGAACAGCTCCGGATCGGGGCTGCGCTCATCGAGGGACGTGCCCAGGATCCCGGCAAAAGGCCGCCCCACCCCAAACAGGTTGTCTGAGCAATTGGCTACCAGCGCGTCCACACAGGCGATGCGGTCGATCAACTGAATCGTTACCGGCTCTCGACTGGGGATCCCGCCGATGCTGAAGGGGGCACGGGCCAATACGCCGACAAACTGGGTGCCATCGGCAAAGGTGACGGTAGAAGGGATCTCCGTCCGTTCTAGGCCGAAGCGACCTGCCGCCGCCGATACAATGCGCAGACCTGCCGAGCCGGTGTCCAAGAGCAACTCCGCGCCGGCCCCGGCCACCCCCACGTTCAAGCCGAGCAACTTAAAGCGGCTGTTGCCCAGCGTGCGCACCGGCATGGGAATCGACTCAGTTCCCGCTTGCGGCGGGAGAGGGATCAACACCGGGGCGACAGATTCCCCCTGGCCAGCACATCCAACACCGAGCAGCAGCAAAGCCAGCATCACCATCAGAGCCGGCAACATCCCCCCCGACCGTGGCTCATCCTTTGGGCTCGACCTCACTTGCATTGGATCATCCGCACAGCAACAGCTCCGCTTGCCAATCGACCACCTTTTGGAAGCGAAAAGCGCCCGCCAATGCCCCCCAAACCTGCCGGTGGGTGATGGGATCCATGCCTCGGTCATGGCTGCAAAACTCGCTCTCGCTCAGGTGCAAGGTGGTCTGCAAATAAGTAGTCTGGCCGTTGCGCACCACGCAGCACCGGCACCCCGGCTCCGTCACGCCCACAAAGCCAGATCCCTCCCGTCGCACCTGCACATCGCACCCAGGCAAATAAGCCAGATCGGCGGCGCTCAGTTGGCGCAGTTGGTCTGCCCTCTCCCGGGCACAGCCTCGCCACCGCTGCGGCTCCAGCGGACGGTAGTTGCGAATCCGGATCCCGGCGCCCACCTGAGTCAATTCCACCACCGCCTGCCGATAGGGATCCTCCAAATGGCCGCTGTAAGCTTGCTCCACATAAAAGCCAATCCCACCCAACACTTGAGCCGGCAAGGGGCGATAGGCCACCCGGATGGAAGCAAAAAAGGGCGGATTCTCCCAGGCTTGCTCTTGGTTGCTGAAGTCTCCTGCCAGCCAGCGCGCCATCTGTAGCAGTTCCGGGGAAGCGGTGCGATCAAACCCGACAGGCATAGGCAATCATCCAAAAGTTCTGTAAAGGCGTATACCGAAAGTTGCCGGCATCGAGAAAAGCCTTCTCAGATTTTGCCCCAACCCCAGGCCCATCCAAGGATCTCAGCAAATGTTAAATTATGTCTCTTTTCTGAGAGTGTTCGCCCCGACACCGAAAATGGCTCCCTGCCAAGCGGCAAAGCCGCGATCGAGGCTGACACCTTTCTTTATATTGTAAAGCTAAGCAAAGTACCATGTTCTTTTGTAAAAAAAACTCCCGCTAAAAAGATGGAGAGCGTTGGCCGGGATCGCAGATGGGAAGCAGCTTGGAAAGCAATCCAACTCTTTTTGCGCGAGGTGAAGGCAATTTACATTTTTTGATGCAACCGCTTCCTGCCTTCGCGGTAGAAAAAGACTGGAAACAAGGGGAGCCGACTTTTCCCCCTCTGCCCAGTTGCGGTTGGCGGCAGCGGCTGAGGGTTCTGATCCAAGTCCAATTCTTTGGATTGCAACCTGGAGTAGCTTTACCCTCGGCAGCAGCTTACCTTTGCTGGAGGATAGGGGCTTTGCTGGCTCATCTTGGTTCTCTTGGCTTTGACCCCGTCGGTGGGTCTGTAGGCCAAGCAGCGCCCTTCGGCACTGAGGATCCAAGCAGTGTCGCCTTTCCGACTGGCGTGTGTCCTCCGGTCGGCGGTAGGGAATGTGGGTTCATAACCTCTTTTATTTTCGCTAGGGAGATTGAAAACCATGAACGATGTATTTGGCAAAGTGGTTGCCCAAGCTGACTCCAAAGGTGCTTTCCTGGGGGAGAACGAGTTTGCGGCTCTCCAGCAGGTGATTGCTGAGGGCAACAAGCGTTTGGATGCTGTGAACCGCCTCACCAGCAACGCTTCTAAGATCGTGACCGATGCCATCCGTCAATTGTTTGCCGAGGAGCCCAATTTGAACGCTCCCGGTGGCCCTGCCTACCCCAGCCGTAACGTGGCTGCCTGCATGCGGGATATGGACATCATCCTCCGCTACATCACCTACGCCGTGGCAGCCGGAGATGCCAGCGTGCTGAACGAGCGCTGCTTGAACGGCCTGCGGGAGACCTATCAAGCCTTGGGCACCCCCGGTAGCTCGGTGGCCAACGGCATCCAAAAGATGAAAAAAGCCGCGGTGGCGGTGGTGAACGACCCCAACGGGATCACCCGGGGCGATTGCAGCGCTCTGATTGCCGAAATCGAATCCTACTTCGATCGCGCCGCTGCGGCTGTCGTTTGATCCCTTTTGGGCCAGAGCTTCTGCTGTAGACGGATCCAGTTGTGAAGACCACTCTGGAATCCAAAGCAGCTTAGGTTGACAGGGGATCCCTGGAAAAGTGGCTTTTTTGCAGCGATTTTGCAGTTGAGACATTTTGCAGTTACGACTTTGAATCTTTTGCTTTGTTTTTGCATTGAGCTTAAGTAAAGGAGCGTTTTGAATCATGCAAACCCCAATTGTTGACGCCATTGCTACTGCCGATAGCCAAGGGCGCTACCTGAGCAACAGCGAATTGCAAGCCATCAATGGCCGTTTTCAGCGAGCTGCCGCCAGCATGGAAGCTGCCCGCGTCCTGAGCAGCCGTGCCGACGAGCTGGTGCGCGGTGCCACCGAAGCGGTTTACGCTAAGTTCCCCTACACCACCCAGCCGGGCGGGCAGTGCCACACCCAGGCCGGCAAAGACAAGTGCGCCCGCGATGTGCGCCACTACCTGCGCTACATCACCTACTGCTTGGTAGCCGGTGGCACCGGCCCTCTGGACGAGTATCAGTTGGCCGGGATCCGCGAGATCAACGCCGCTTTTGAACTCTCCCCCAGTTGGTTTATCGAAGCCCTGCGCTACATCAAAGCCAACCACGGCCTGACCGGGCAAGCGGCCACCGAAGCCAACACCTACATCGACTACGCCATCAACGCGCTCAGCTAGGCCCTTGGCTTGGGATCCCCCTTGACGCTGGCCAGAAGATAGCTGGCCGGTCGTGCAGGCGCCGGGGGATGAGGTTGTTGAGGGCAACGGTGGTCAGCCTGTTACGGAGTGGAGAGTTCCTTTTAACCGGGTGGGTTTAAGGGGCAGTCTCTCCAGCGAACGAGAGGGCACCGCTGTTGCTCTCATTCAGCTTAGGGCTTTGGCTTTTGTTGATCTCCAAACACAAGCTTTTTGTCAAGTCAATTTGCAATCTGTATTCATCCAGCTCAATCGGGGGAACTAGCATGAGTGCAATCACAGCGGCAAGCCAGATGGGCATCCGGGGTATTACGGAGACCACCCCATTGGAGTTGCGTCCCAATGCCAGCCAGGAGCAGCTCAATGCGGTGCTGCGCGCCATCTATCGTCAGGTGCTGGGCAACGATCATTTGTTTGGGGCGGACAGGAAGGAGCTGGCCAGTGCGGAATCCTTGCTGCGCCAGGGCAGCCTGACGGTGCGCGAGTTTGTGCGACTGATCGCCAAGTCCGAAGCCTATAAGAAGCGGTTTTTCTACCCCAACTCGCAAACCCGTGCCATCGAACTGAATTTCAAGCATCTGCTGGGTCGCGCTCCCACCAGTTCTAAAGATATCGCCCGCCACCTGGACATCTACCAATCGGGCGGCCACAGCGCCGAGATCGACTCCTACATCGACAGCCCGGAATACCTGGAAGCTTTTGGCGACAACATCGTCCCCTATCCGCGCGGGTTTGAATACCGCAAGGCCCATACCACCCGCGACTTCACCAACCTTTTTGCCCTCTACGGAGGCTACGCCAACAACGACCGCTCCCAGGGGCCCAGACCCCGCTTGATGATGCCTCTGGCCACCGGCTTTACCCCGGCCATTCGCCGCATCGGGGTGCGGGGCCTGCTGCCGCCCAGCCCCATTTCCAAGCACCTGGGGCCGCCAACGGGCCAGTCGGATCGCATGTTCTGTGTGGAAGTGACCCGACTGTTGAATCCGCCTTCAGCTCTGGCCACCTCCAGCCGGGTGCGCAAATCCAACCAGCAGATCTTCGTCTCCGCCGATCAACTGTCGGCGACGATGCAGCGGCTGCTCAAATCGGGCGCCAAGATCGTCAGCGTCCGCAGCGCTTGATCCCTTCTGCGTGTTTTCTTCGTTGTTGACTTCATGACCACTGCTGTTCCTTCGGATCCCAATCCGTCGGTGGATCTCACGCCGGCTGGTCAGGTCGCCAAGCTGCGCCACGGGGATCCGGGGGAACGCTACTATGCTGCTTGGTGGCTGGGGCGCATGCGCATCCCCGAAGGGATCCCGGCCCTGATCGAAGCTCTGGCGGATGAAACGGATCGCACAGCTCAAGGGGGATATCCGCTGCGGCGCAATGCTGCTCGCGCCCTGGGCAAACTGGGATCCCTTGCCGGGATCCCAGCACTAAAAGGGGCTTTGTTTTGCTCCGATGGCCAAGTGGTGGCAGCCGCCGCCCAAGCGCTGGTGGAGATCGCTCTGGCCAACAACCTCGATGGGGATCCTGAGGAAGTGGAAAAGCTGGGATCCGCTTTGCTGGAAGGGCTGCGCTTTGTGGAGCAAGGGCTGGAGACGGAAGCGCAAGCCGCCCTAGAGGCGATTATCGAGGCTCTTGGTCACCTGCAAGTGGCCGCTGCCCTGGAGCCAATCCGCCTTTACCTAGAGCACACGTCCATTCGTTTGCAATGCGCGGCAGCGCGGGCCTGCTATCGTCTGACTGGGGATCCGGCTTTTGCCCAGCGTCTGCTCTCGGTATTGGAGCACACCAACATCCACCTGCGGCGGGCTGCTCTCCTGGATTTGGGGGCCAGCGGCTATTTGCCGGCGGCACAGGCCATTGCAGCGGCGGCGGTGGAGTCCAACATCAAGCTGCTCGCCCTCAAGCAGTTGGTGGAGATGAACCTAAAACACCAAGAATCCCCCAGCGCCAAGCTGCAGCAGGTGCTGCGGCTGATCGACGAGCTGCTTTGAGCTGCAGGCTCTTGCAGGCTTTCTGTAGAGGTGTTCCCCAAGCGCTCCTCGCTGCTATGGCGAGTGCTCACAAAGCAACTAGAGCAGACGTTCGGTTGCTGCTGGTGCCGCCTGCCTATTCTTCGCAGACCTGCCGGTAGGTCAGGAAACCCCACCCGCCCATGCGGTGGGGTAGTCCATGTGCTCAGTAACCGCAAGTTGACACCAAAGGGATGATTTTGTCAAAGTGAATACAGAATAAAGTTAAGGCTTACCCTTTCAGCCTGTTTTTGTCTTTTCGGTCGCTTGGGTTGCGTGAAGGAGAGATCCCCTTTGGGCAGCCTTGAGGTGGCGGCTTTTTTAAGCTCTCTAGAGAAAGTAAAGATCGATCAACTGAACCAAGGGAGTTTTCCTATGCAACTGACCTATCGGGGTATTGCCCATGAGTTTGTTTCACCCTCTGCGGCGATTCAGAATCGGCAGGGCGTGCCGGCTCGGCATCGAGGTTTGGAGTGGAGCTGGCCAGCTCAATCCGTAGCCGTGGCGCTGCCTCAGTCTTTTGCCTTCATGTATCGAGGTGTGGCCCTCCAGTCTGAAACAAGGGTGACGGCGGCGAGCCCTGAGGTGAAAGGGATCCCGGCAGCAGTTGTCTCCCCTCAAGCCTCTTCTCGGAAACACTTTATGAGCTTGGTTGAGGAAACCCATCGGCGGAACCTGCTGCACCGGCTGCAGGAGCGCATCCGTTCTGCCCAAACCCGTGGGGATGAGCATTTGTTGCAGCAACTGGAGCAGGAACGGCAACTGTTGGCTTGAGGGCTGCCCTCTCTTATAAAAGGAGCCTGACGGAACCTGCAAATGCCGCATAATGGGGGACGGTTCCCAGGGATGTGGTGAGGGATCCCGGCAGCCGTTGGTTGTTGAGGCAGGGGTTAGGGCAGCGTGATAGAGGAGTCCGCCACGCAGGAGTCTTCCGCCCTGCCGTCCCGTTCTTTGCTCTCGGTGGCAGGGCTGGTGGCAGGGGCCACGCTGCTCAGCAAGGGCATGGGGTTTATCCGGCAGGCTCTGATCGCGGCAGTCTACGGGTCAGGGCCGGAGTACAGCGCCTTTAGCATAGCCTACGTCCTGCCCGGCTTTTTGTTGATCTTGCTGGGTGGGATCAACGGCCCTTTCCACAGCGCCATCGTCAGCATTCTCAAAAAACAGCGGGATCCTGGCAGAGAGGATCCGACCGTCTGGCTGGAAGCGATTTCCACCCTAGTGGGCTGTTTGCTCTTGGCGGTGACCTTGGGCCTCTGGTGGGGAGCCGACTGGGTGGTGCGCCTGAATGCGCCAGGGGCCAGCCCCGAAGTCCACGCTTTGGCCGCTGCGCAACTGCGGATCATGGCCCCCCTGGCCTTGCTCTCGGGCTGGATTGGGATCGGCTTTGGGGCGCTGAATGCGGCCGAGCACTACCTCTTGCCCGCCCTCAGCCCCCTGATCTCCAGCTTGGCGGTGATCGGGATCCTGGTCACGTTGGGGTGGACAGGGATCCCGACGTTGCTAGCCTGGGGTGTGCTCATCGGCGCCATTGCCCAGTGGCTGGCGCAGGTGCCTCTACAGATGCGGCTGGGGCTGGGGCGGCTGCGGCTGTGCTTTGAGTGGGGATCCCCGCAGGTGCGGGCGGTGGGCCTGCTGATGCTGCCGGCGGTGATCTCCTCCGGCATGATCCACATCAATGTCTACGTGGATCTCTTTTTTGCTTCTTTCGTGCCCGGGGATCGCACCATCGGCAACTTGGGCTATGCCCAGCTTTTGGTGCAAACCCCCCTGGGGATTCTCTCCAACATGGTGCTGGTGCCCCTGATGCCCCTCTACGCCCAGTTGGCGGGGGATGGATCCCGTTGGCCGGAGCTGCGCCAGCGCATCCGCCAAGGGCTGATGGTTACGGCCATCCTCACCCTGCCCCTTGCGATGGTGTTGGTGGCCCTGGCCGAACCTATCGTTCAAGTGGCCTACCAGCGCGGTCGCTTTGCGCCGGAGGTGACGCAGGAGGTGGCGGCCCTGCTGATGGCTTATGGGCTGGGGATGACCTGTTACCTGCTGCGGGATGTGTTGGTGCGCATCTTCTACGCCCTGGAGGACGGGGCTACACCTCTGCACATCAGCGGCCTGGCCATCGGCCTGAATGCCCTGCTGGACTTCCTGTTTTTGCCAACCTTTGGAGCACCGGGCATTGCCCTGGCTACGGCAGGCGTTAACCTGATGGCTCTGATTGGACTGGGGATCCGCCTCCACCGGCGTCTGCCGGGGATCCCTTGGCGGGAGATGGGGCAGGCCCTGCTGCCCTTGCTGGGGATCACCACCTTGGCCGGGGCCCTCAGCCATTGGCTGTGGACGCAACTGCGCTCCCAGCAGATCCTGGGATCCCCTTTGATCACCGCCGCCCTCTGGGCCGGTCTGGCCGCCGGCATCGGTCTCAGCTTGTTTGCGGCGGGGGCCCTGTATTTGCGGATCCCGGAAGTGAACTGGCTGGCAGCCCGGATCCAGACGCGCTTGAGCAAGATTGCCAGCCGGCGATCTCCATCCAGACCCTAGGCAGGCCCGACTAGCTGATGGCTTCGAGGTAGTCTCGCACCCGGTTGCGCCGCTTCGGCTGCCGCAGTTTTTGCAGGGCTTTGGCCTCGATTTGCCGTACCCGCTCCCGCGACAGATCCAAGGCGCGACCAATTTCCGCCAGCGAGTAGGTGCGCCCATCTCCCAAGCCAAAGCGCATGCGGATCACATCCCGCTCGCGGCTGGTGAGATCCCCCAGCAACTGCTGCAGATCGCGATGCAGGGCCTCCCGCATCATCGTCTCTTCGGGGGAGATGTCGTCGGTTTCCAGCAGATCCCCCAGTTCGGTGTCTTTGTCTTTGCCCACCTTAGTTTCCAGAGAGACCGAGCGCGGCACCCGTACCAACAGCTCTCGTACTTGAGGCGGGGTCATCTCCAATTCGGAGGCGATATCTTCAATGGTGGGAGTGCGACCTTTTTCTTGGGAGAGCTTGCGCTGCGCCTTCTTGATCTTGTTCAGTTTCTCGGTGATGTGGACGGGCAGGCGGATGGTGCGGCTCTGGGTGGCGATAGCGCGGGTGATGCCCTGCCGGATCCACCAGTAGGCGTAGGTGCTGAAGCGATAACCCTTCTTGGGGTCGAACTTCTCCACCGCCCGCTCCAGGCCCAGCGTGCCCTCTTGGATCAAGTCCAGCAGTTCCAGGCCTCGATTTTGGTACTTCTTGGCCACCGACACCACCAGGCGCAGGTTGGCCTTGATCATGTGCTCTTTGGCACGATTGCCAGTCCGCTGGATCTGCTGCAGCTTTTCGGGGGTGAGGTTGGCCCACTCGGGGTATTGGTTGGCTTTGGCCACCCATTCGGCGGGAGTGGGATCCCGTCCCAGCTCCTTCTGCAGGCGCAGGCGTATGTCCAAGAGCTTCATGTAGTCTTGGACTTTTTGGGCCAGGGCCACCTCTTCATCGCGCCCCAAGAGGGGAACACGCCCGATCTCCTGCAGATAGAGGCGTACCAAGTCGGTGGAGCGACGAGTCGGCTCCTCTTCCAAAAACTCGCTTTCGGCCAGATCGACCTCTACCTCCTCCGGAGGATCGAGGAGATCGCCATCCAACAAAACATCGTTGAGTTCAGGTTCGTAGTTAGACATGTAGGGTGTTGCTGAAACAGCGATAGAGGCAGGCCGTCAAGTGGGCTGAGCAAGCAGTGGTGATGGCTGTAGAGCCGGTTGGGCTTAAGTATTCCCCAGTACCGAGGGCTTCGCGCTATCATCATCCAAACGGATGAAACACTGCCCTCAGCCCGACTTCATGCCCATACTTCACAGAGAAAAGCTGAAGTGGTGGAGGGGCCACCCAATGGGCGGAGCGTGAGCCCCTTATCATAACTTAATTATAGTTGCATTTCTCGGCTTAAACGCATGAGATCCAGCGTAGAGCTCCCCCAGCTCAATTGCCACCGCTACTGCCGAAAAGCGCACTGCCCTCGGGACAGTCTCTGCCGGCGAAGCCGGCAACCCATCCATCCTCAAGGTCTAGAGGGTCTAAACTTGAGAAGCAATGTTTTAAGTCATCTGTTAAGTGATCGGATGAGCCGTTCCCGTTCACATATTCTATTCGGCTTGCTGGCGGAGAAGCTCCCCGAAAAGTTAGACTTACCGAACCCACTGACTCCTGGCAGGATGGGCGCTGCTCAGATGCTTGGGATCGCCTTTGTGCCGCCAGACGCCACGCTGACGGGGGGCAGAGTTTCAACCTTGGCGCTGACGGTGCTGCTGGCCATCGGCTTATTCTTTTTTCTGCGAGCCTCTGGCAAAGACCGCGTCGAAGCTCGTCTCTATTTTAGCAGTCGCAGCCTGGAGGAAATGGGATCCCTTCTCCGAAAGCACCTGGAAGAGCGGGCCTATTGCTTGCAGTCTGCCGATGCGGAGGGGATCGCCACCTTTGCGGGGCAGGCGCGGGCCAGCGCCGGGTTGGCCGTTTTTTTGACGGGGCTGGCGGGGGCGGGGCTGGCCTGTCTGGCTTTGGTGCTGCAGGTGCTGGAGCCGGGCTGGGGAGCCTGGCCCTGGACACTGCTGTTGGTCTCTCCTTGGGCGGGCTGGTACTACTGGCGGCGCAGCCACCGCCCGGAGCAGATCCGCCTGAGGTTGCAAGCGGCGGACTCGCCCCCCGGATCCCTGCTGTGGGTGGAGGGGCACCGGGATGAGCTGGAGGTGCTGGCCATTACCTTGGGGCTGCAAGAACGGGATCCAGGTCGAGGGTAGCCCTAGAGCTCTTTGGGGAAGAAGGAAGCCGGAAGCAAGGACAGTTGATCCCCTTGGGCGGGAGCGACGATCCCATCGGTCTCAGAGTCTTGTTCAGCCTGTTTTTTCTTGGCGGAGAGGCGGCTTTTCCCTTGGTTGCGCAGGCCCAGGCCGATGCGGCTGTGTTGTTCCACCAGGGCCAGCACCTGTTGGGCCCGCTCGATCACCGGCTGGGGCAGGCCGGCCATGCGCCCCACCTCGATGCCGTAGGAGCGGTCGGCTCCCCCCGGCTGCACCTGGTGCAAAAAGATGATGCGATCCCGGAGCTCTTTGACCACCACCTGGAAGTTGGCCACGTTGGGCAGCAGCGTCTCCAGTTGGTTGAGCTCGTGGTAGTGGGTGGCAAAGATCGTGCGGGCGCGCACCTGGGTGGCCAGGTACTCCGCTACCGCCCAGGCAATAGAGAGGCCGTCAAAGGTGGCGGTGCCGCGGCCAATCTCGTCCAAGAGCACCAGGGATCGCTCGCCGGCGTGGTTGAGGATGTTGGCCGTCTCGTTCATCTCCACCATGAAGGTGGACTGTCCCGTGGCCAGGTCATCCACGGCGCCGATGCGGGTAAACACGCGGTCGCACAGGCCCAGCTCCGCCCGCCGCGCCGGGACAAAGCTGCCCATCTGGGCCAGGATCTGGATCAGCCCAATCTGGCGCAAGTAGGTGGACTTGCCGGACATGTTGGGGCCGGTGAGGACGATGAGATCCGGGCCGTGGGGGGATCCCAGGCGCACCGAGTTGGGGACAAACAGGCCCTGGGGCAAAGATTTCTCCACCACCGGGTGGCGACCCTCTTCGATGATTAAACGGCGATCTGCAGTGATCACCGGGCGGGTGTAGCCCTGCTGCACGGCCACCTCGGCTAGGCCAAACAGAGCATCGACGGCGGCCAGGGTCTGGGCCACCTGGCGGATGGCGGCAGCTTGGGATCCCGCCTCTTGGCGCAACTGCACAAACAGCTCGTACTCCCGCTGGTTGATGTCGGTTTGGGCGGTGAGGATGCGGGCTTCTTTTTCTTTGAGCTCGGGGGTGATGAAGCGCTCTTCGTTGGTTAGCGTCTGCTTGCGGATGTACTCCTTGGGCACCTGCTGCGCCTTGGCGCGGCTGATGCTGAGGTAGTAGCCAAAGGCCTTGTTGAAGCCCACTTTGAGGGTGGGAATGCCGGTGCGCTCGCGCTCGGTTTTCTCCAACTGGGCAATCCATTGGCGGTCTTGCTCCACCTGCTGCCGCAGCCTGTCCAGCTCCGGATCTACGCCAGGCCGGATCAGCCCCCCTTCGGTGAGAATGGGCGGGGGCGAGGGCAAGAGGGTGTGCTCGATGCGCCGGCCCAGGTCAACCAGAGCGGGATCCACCTGCTGCAGGCTCTGCAGGAGGGGAGTTTGGGCTTCGGCCACCAGCTCGGCCAGTTGGGGCAGTTTGCCCAGGGAGGATCCCAGGGCCACCAGCTCGCGCGGGTTGGCAGTGCCGGAGGCGACGCGGTTGGCCAGCCGCTCCAGATCGTAGAGAGAGTCCAGCAGGGATCCCAGGCGGGTGCGCAGGGAGGGGTTTTCCAAGAGCTCCTGGATGGTGTCCTGGCGAAGGCGGATTTGCTCTCGATCCCGCAAAGGCTGCAGCAGCCAGCGGCGCAGGGTGCGCCCGCCCATGGCGGTGCGGCTGTGATCCAAGACCCAGAGCAGGGATCCGACAAAGGCCCCCTCGCGGATGGTCTGGGTCAGCTCCAGGTTGCGGCGGGTCTGGGCGTCCAATATTAGGTAGTCGGTGAGCTGGTAGGTGCGGGGCGGGCGCAGAAGCGGATGGCCCCCTTGGGGAGAGGGCTGCACCAGATTCTTTTGCGTCTCTTCCAGATAGTGGAGCAATCCCCCTGCCGCCCGAATGGCCAGCGGCAGCCCCTCGCAGCCCAAGCCCTCCAGGGAGCGCAGGCTATAGGTCTGCAGTAGGTTGTCCCGCGCCACCGCTAGCTCAAAGGGCTCCGCCGGGCGCAGGGTATAGGTGTACTGGCCGGGTAGGCCCAGGGGGGCTTGGGGATCCCCAGGCCGCATCAGGCCCAGGCCCAGCCCCTCTTCGGTGGGCAGCAGGATCTCCGCCGGCTGCAGCCGGGCCAGCTCCTGTTCTAGCTGCTCTTGCCCCTCACTCTGGCAGACCCAGAACTCGCCGGTGGAAATGTCGGCATAGGCCAGGCCCCAGGCGGTTTGCTTGGAGCCTCGCAGGCGGACAATGGCCGCCAGGTAGTTGTTTTGCCGCGCCTGCAGCAGCTCCTCCTCGATGACCGTGCCGGGGGTGATCACCCGCGTCACTTCCCGCCGCACCAAGCCTTTGGCTTGATCCGCCGGCTCCATCTGGTCGCAGACGGCCAGGGCATACCCTTTGGCCACCAACTGGGCGGCATAGCGGTCAAAGGCGTGGTAAGGGATCCCGCACATGGGCACCCGCCCGATGGCCCCCGCCTCTCGCCCGGTGAGCACCAGCTCCAGCTCCCGCGACACCAGTTGCGCGTCCTGGAAAAACATCTCGTAGAAATCCCCCAGGCGGTAGAGCAGGATGGCGTGGGGGTATTGCCGCTTCAGCTCTACGTAGTGCTGCATCATGGGGGTGAGCAGGGCGGGATCCACCTGCAGGGCATCCCAGGTGGGCTCAGGGGCAGCGGAAGAAGTCATAGCGCCAATACTTCAAGACGGCTCTGTCCAACCCAAGCTAGCCGGCTTCGGCCATTTTATTGGGGATCTTCCCCCCTCTCCTTGGGCAGCTCAGTGAAGGCAGACTTTGGTTTCGGGGAACAAGCCGGCCTAGGCGGCTGGGAGTGCCGATCCATCTCCCCTTGGCTCAAAGGGGGTCGAAGACTTATTAAAACTAACTTGCAATAGCTAAGAAAGCCTGTTATTCTGACAGCTACGTTTTTATTGAATCTAAGTCTCAACAGGCTAAGAAGCTCGGCAGGTTAGGGCTGCGCCAGGGTGGGTCTGGGTGCGCTGGCGAGCCGGCTGGGGCTGTCTTGTCTTGGGGATCTCCCCCTCTTAAAAGTCCAGAGGTTTGCGATGTTGGCCAAGCAAGAGCGTCTGTCATCAGGAGTTGACCCGGAGACCCGCTGGGGGCAGACCAGGCGGATCCGCTCGCCGGTCGGCTTGATGGTTTTGCTACTGGGTGTCATCCTCTTGCTGCTTTGGATCTCAATTGCCTTGGGATCCGTTCCCATAACTTTTTCGGAGCTGTGGCAGGCCCTGTGGGGGCAAGGGGATCCGATCCGGCAGACCATTGTCTGGCAGTTGCGGCTGCCGCGGGCGCTTTTGGCCCAGTTGCTAGGGGCAGCCTTGGGGATGGCGGGGGCCCTGTTGCAGGGGATGTTGGGCAATGGGCTGGCGGATCCCTACCTGCTGGGCATCTCGGCGGGGGCGGGCCTGGCGGCCGTAGCGCTGCTCACCTGGGGGGAGTGGACGGCTTGGGTGCCCTTGGCAGCTTGGGTGGGCGGCGTGCTGACCACGGTGTTGGTGTATGGGCTGGCGCGCACCCGCTCCGGGCTGGCGGTGGAACGGCTGATCCTGGCGGGAGTGGCTGTCAGCGCCCTCTTTGGGGCGATCAGCTCTGCTTTGTTGCTCCTGGCCGATGAGCGGGTCCAGGTGGCCCTGACGTGGTTGATCGGCAGCCTGAGCGGGCGGGGTTGGCCGGAGGTGCGGGTGGCCGGGGTGTATATCCTGGCCGGGCTGGGGCTGGGCTGGGCGCAGGCGCGGGCTTTGAACCTGCTGGGCCTAGGAGAAGAGATGGCGGTGAGCTTGGGGATCCCGTTGGTGCGGACGCGGGTGACCATCGGCTTGGTGGCGGCTTTGTTGGCGGCGGCAGTCGTCAGCGTGGGGGGGTTGATCGGCTTTGTGGGGTTGGTGGTGCCCCACATGGTGCGCCAGGGGGTGGGATCGGATCACCGCTGGCTGTTGCCCCTTTCTGCCTTGGCGGGGGCGGCTCTGTTAAGCGGCGCCGATCTCCTCGCCCGGCTGGGGGCTGTAGAGCTGCCGGTGGGGATCGTCACGGCGTTGATGGGGGCGCCGTTTTTCGGCTGGCTGCTGCGGCAGCGGGAGGCGGGGCAATGAGGGCGGGCCGGCCGATTTTGCAGGCCGAGGCGCTGAGCGGGGGCTATGGCTCGCATCAGGTGATCCGGCAGGTGAGCTTCAGCCTGCAGGCGGGGGACTGGCTGAGCATTGTCGGCCCCAATGGCTCAGGCAAATCGACCCTGCTGCGGCTACTCAGCCGAGTGTTGGTTCCGCAGGCGGGGCGCGTACTTTTGGACGGTCGGGATCTGCACACCCAGCTCAGCCCGCAACAGGTGGCGCGGCAGTTGGCCCTTTTGCCCCAGCAGCCGCGGATCCCGACAGGGCTGACGGTGCGGCAACTGGTGAGCTTGGGGCGTTCTCCTCACCAGCCCTGGTGGGCGTGGCAGTTGCCGCGGGCAGATCAGCAGCGGGTGGAATGGGCGCTGGAGCAGACGGGACTGGGATCCCTGGCCCTGCGGCGGGTGGAAACGCTCTCCGGCGGCGAGCGGCAACGGGCCTTTCTGGCGCTAGCCCTGGTGCAGGAGCCGCAGGTGCTGCTGTTGGACGAGCCCACCACGTTTTTGGATCTGCGCCACCAACTGGAGCTGCTGGAGCTGTTGCGACGGCTGCAGCAGGAGCAGGGGCTGACGGTGGTTAGCGTGCTGCACGATCTAAACCTGGCCATTCGCTACAGCCGGCGGGTGGCTCTGCTGGGATCCGGCCAGTTGCAGGCCCTGGGATCCCCGCAGGCGGCCTTGACTGCTGAGAGGGTGCGGCAGGTGTTTGGCCTAGAGGTGGAGTGGATCCCAACGCCGGTGGGGCTCCAGCTTTGCCCCTTGCGCAGCGCAGACCCGGCAAGGCCCCTCTGGCTGGGAGGAAAGGGTGTTGAGGCGAAGGTTTGACTTGTTTCTGGTGGTTTTTGGGAGAGTGAGAAGTTATGCGAGTAACCGGCTGTGGCTGGAAGGCAGTGAGTTTGGGGCTGTGTCTGGGGCTGAGTTGGGGATCCCTGGCCCAGGCGCAACCCGCGGCTCGGATTCCTGAGACTCCTTTGCTGGCCCAGGCCACCCCTCGGGGGGCCACCACCATCCAAGAGCAGATTCGCGAGCTAGAAGCCCAGATCGAAGCTGCCCGTCGGCGGGGGGATCAGGCGGAAGTGGAGCGGCTGCAAGCGGATCTGCAGGTGTTGCAGCAGGGCACCCCTGTCTTCAACCTGCAGCAGGTTACAGTCACCGGCACCCGCACCGAGCGCACCCTGGCCGACTCGCCGGCCAGCATCACCGTCATCGACCGGGAGCGCCTGCGGCGGGAGCTCATCCAGAACATCCAGGATCTGGTGCGCTACGAGCCGGGGGTGAGCGTGCGGCGAAATGTCCGCTATGGACTGCAAGACTTCAACATCCGCGGCCTTGACGCCAACCGGGTGCTGATCCAAGTGGACGGGATCCGGCAGCCGGAGCGGTTTTCTTTTGGCCCCTTCAACATCGGGCGGGACACCTTTGAGCTGGAGACCCTGAAGACGGTGGAGATCATCCGCGGCCCTGCTTCCACCCTCTACGGCAGCGATGCCCTGGGGGGCGTGGTAACCTACACTACTCTAGATCCAGTGGATCTGCTGGGGGAACGGGACAGCCATGTGGGCCTCTCCAGCCAGTACGACAGCAAAAACCAAGGCTTTGTCAACACCCTCAGCTTGGCGGGCCGCCAGGGGAACCTGGAAGCCCTGCTCATCTACACCCGCCGCGACGCCAGGGAGCCGGATATCAAGGCGGATCCCAGTTTCAAAGATCGGCAAACGGTGGAGGGGGACAACGTTTTGGCCAAGCTGGTTTACCGCTTCAGCCCCTTGGAAAGCCTCACCTTGACCGGCGAGTACTTCAACAGCCGCACCACCACCACGTTCTCGCGGCGCAACCTGGATCCCGCCGTCAGCTTATTTAGGGAAACCATCGACACCGAGCGCAGCCGCCTCAGTTTGGAGTATCGCTACGCCAACCCAGAGAATCCCGCTTTTGAGCTGGCCACTGTCCAGATCTACTACCAGCCCGCCCGCACCCGCGAGCCCAGTGTAGAGGAGCGCACCCTCACGGTGCAAGGCCGACCCGTACCGGTGCGGCGGGATACCTTCAACGAGCTGGTCAGCAACATTTTGGGAGCCAGCCTGCAGGCCCAAAGCCGCTTCCAAACCGGGGATCTCTCCCACCGCCTGGTGTATGGGATGGAGATCTCCACCACCCGCAACGAGCGACCTCGCAACCGTTTTCAGACCAATCTGCAAACTGGAGCAGTAACCCAAAACATTCCCCCAGATACCTTTCCCACCAAAGATTTTCCCGACTCGGACACCGTGCGCTTTGGGCTGTATGTGCAGGATGAGATCGACTTTGGCGGCGGCAACTTGACTCTGATCCCCGGCATCCGCTACGACACCTACAACCTCACCCCCAGCCCTGATGAAGCTTTCTTGAAAAGCGGGTCAGAAGCGGCCAGCCTCTTTGCCGATGCCGTCTCCCCCAAGCTGGGCCTAGTGTGGAGGATTAACCCCAACCTCACCTTTACGGCCCAGTACAACACCGGCTTTCGCGCTCCCCAATACAACGAGATCAACAGCGGCTTCACCAACCTGGTCAGCCCGGTTTTCCGCTATCGCACCCTCTCCAACCCCAACTTGCGCCCGGAAACCAGCCAGGGCTTTGAAGTGGGTTTGCGAGGGATCTACCCGCAGGCCAGCTTCAGCTTGGCGGCCTACTACAACACCTACAACGACTTTATCGAGGCATTCCGGGAGGTGGGATCCGAGCCCTCACCCCCCGGCCCCCCCGGTAGCCCGCCGCCCCCGCCGGTCATCCTGTTCCAGAGCCAAAACGTCAGCCGCGCCCGTATCTATGGCGTAGAGGCGACAGGACAATATTTCTTTAGCCCCGACCTAACCGGTTGGAGCCTAAACGGCAGCTTTGCCTGGGCGGTGGGGGACAATCTTACAGAAAACAAGCCCCTGCTTTCAATCGAGCCGCTGACGGCGGTGCTGGGGCTGCACTACGACGATCCCAGCCAGGTGTGGGGGGCGAGGTTGGTGGCCACGCTGGTGGCGGATCCGCGGGATCCGCAGCGGGAGGTGGTGCGACCCAACCCCAACGCTCCCCCGCAGATTCCCTTTGTGCCCAGCGGCTATACGGTGGTGGATCTGCTGGGCTACTACAACCTAGACGACAACTGGCAGCTCAATTTCGGGGTGTTCAACCTCTTCGACGAGCGGTATTTTCTCTACTCCGAAACCCGCACCCTCTTTGTTGGCCCTGAAGTGGAGCGGCGGGCCCAGCCGGGGCGCCATATGGCCCTCAGCTTCTCCAGCCGCTTCTAGGACTCCCCGCCAGACGTGCCCATCGAGATAGCCCCGAGCCATGCTCGCCAAACCCCCCACTCGCACCGACCGGGGATCCGCTTCTTTGCAGAGGGGATCCCACCCTCGGCTTTTGTGGCGCCTGCAGATGGGGTATTGGCAGCAGGCAGGCATGGCCTATGGGGTGGGTCTGGCCTGGCTGGAGCTGGGCCTGTGGGGGGTGGCGCGGGGCCAGAGCTCTGAGGGGCTGCGCTGGATTGGCTGGGGCGAGAAGCTGCTCAGGGCGGCCCTGCTGGCGGGCTATTGCTCCCTTGCTCTCTCGGTTGCCTGCACCTCGCTGGAGGATCTCCCTGAATTGCCTGGGCAAAGTCGGGAGCTCCGCCCGCTGCGCTGGGAGACTTTGCTCTCGCTGCTTTTGCATCTGTTGGGGCTGCTGGGGTGGGGATCCCGACCTCTGAGAGAACCCGAAGTGCGGATCCCGGTCACGCTGTGGCTGGAGGATCCCCCGCCGGCCCCGCTTGAGGCGGCTGCAGAATCAGCTCTGCCTGACCCAGCGGAGGAGCCGACCCAGCCGGCCTCGGAATCCCCCCCTGCGGCTGCCCCACTCCCGCCCGATCCTGCACCCCAGCAGATTCAAGCTTCTTCACTGACAACTTTGCCAACGCCGCCCCCCACGCCTGTTCCCACGGCGAAGCTGGGGCCGACCCCTACACCCACGCCGATGGCCGCCCCAACCCCTCCGCCGCCCTCCCCAACACCGACGGTCACCCCCTCACCGCAGCAGCCCCCTCCAACTCCGGTGGCTACCCCCACGGCCGCACCTGTGGCCAACAGGCCGCCCTCTGGGGCTGCTACGAGCGCTCCCATTCCCCGCTTCACCCCCCTCATCCAAGGGATCCGTTCGGGTGGCGGGGGCACTGCCGGGAGCAAGGGATCCGAATCCAGCGCTCCTGGGAGGGGTGTCGTTGCTGGCCTCGGTGGATCCCAGGCGCAGGGGTCTGCGCCGACAGCAGGAGAAGGGGCTGGGGAGGCTTCCACTCCTACCTCCTCGCCTGCAGCAGTGGCTGCCAATCCGGACATCCTGGCCCGCCCCATTCCGGGTCGCAACCCGCCGCCACAGTACCCTCCCCAAGCCCGCCGCCTCGGCCAGCAAGGCCAAGTGCTGTTGCGGGCCAGGGTGGATGCCCAAGGGCAGGTGCAGCAGGTGGAAATTGTCTCTTCTAGCGGCTTCCCAGCCCTGGACAGGGCCGCACAAGAGGCGGTGCAAAGGTGGCAATTTAGCCCTGCCTTGAGAAACAACACCCCGATTGAGTCGTGGGTGACGGTGCCGATTCAATTTACCCTCAATTGACTGTTTTGGAGATTGTCCATGCCGTCTTCTCTTTCTCGCCGTCAACTTTTTGTCCTTGGCCTGGCCAGCCTGGGGGTCTGGGGGATGGGTCGCCAGGCCCAAAGCCAGATCCCGCCAGCTCCGGTTCGGCGAGTGGCCAGCCTCACCTCCTTGACCGCCGATATTCTCTATCGCCTGGCCCCGGACAAACTGGTGGGGATCCCGGCCGGACGTTTGCTGGAGGCGGATCCCCGCTTTCAGGGCATAACTCGGCTGGGGCTGGGCAACCAACCTAACCTGGAGCCAATCGTGGCCCTGCAACCGGACTGGGTGGTGGGGGCCAGTGGCTTGCACACGGCTCTGGCAGAACGATTGCAGGCATTGGGGATCCCCACCTATCTCACGCAGGTGGACAGTTGGGCTGCCCTGGAAGCAACCATCGCCACTCTGGCTGCGGCTGTGGGAGTGGATCCGGATCCCTTGCTGCAGGAGTACGGATCGCTTTTGCCCCAGGAGCTGCCCCCGGTTCGCCCCAAAACCCTGCTTTTGGTCGGCACCCAGCCGATTCTTGCTCCCAACCGGCAAAGCTGGGCCGGGGATCTGCTGGAGCGCTTTGGCGCCGACAACCTAACGGCTGCCCTGCAAAGCCAAGGGCAATTTCGCGGCTATGTCACCCTTGCGGCAGAGCGCATCCTGGAAGCCAACCCCGAGGTTTTGTTGGTGGTCAACCCGGAGGCGGCGGATCCCTTGGCGTTTTTCCGGGCCCGCCCCTTTTGGAACCAGTTGAAAGCCGTTCAAACCCAGAGGGTCTATGGATTTGACTACTACGGCTTGGTCAACCCCGGCAACCTAGAGAAAATTAGAGCGGCCTGCGAGCAGTTGGCCCGCGTTTTTTTGGAGGGCTGACCCAAGGGAACGCGGGGGATGGCCTTTTTGCTTGAAAAATTAAAAAATTATTGTTGAAATACCTTTCTAGTCCAAGCTGTAGCGGGTGAGGCGCTGCACCTGGTCGGAGCTGAGGCCCAGCTCTTGGGCAATCTGGGCAGCCACCCGATTCGGATCCAGCTCCGGAAATTCAAATTCCAGCTTGCGCAAATGGGGATTGGTGGTCGTCACCTCCACCTTAGTGTAGCCACGGGAGCGGCGGATCTCCGCTTGGATGGAGAGAATATCCAGGGTTAGGATGGCTTGCTGCTGGCTGCGAATGGCCAAAGGCTGCGCCTGCGAGCGGGGACGGCTCAGCACTTGGCCGGTCACCCATTCTCCACCCACCCCAAACAGGATCCCGGCCAGGGGCAAGACCAGCCAGAAGTCGGCCCCCAAGCTGGGCCAGAGCGCTCCGCGCCGCTTACGCGACTGAAGAAGCTTGAAGAGGTTCGCCATGCCTTGAGGGATCCGGGAAACAGCTTTTCTCCGCCATCCTAGCCTGGCAGAGTGGGATCGGTGGGTAGCAAGCGGGACATGCGCATTTTGTTGGTGGAAGACGACCCGGAGCAGTTGGAGCCTTTGCAGGCTGCTTTGGCCAAGTGCGGCCATGTGGTGGACTGCGCCAGCGAAGGGGAGACGGCCGCTTGGCTGATGGAGGAGAAAGCCTACGATCTCCTCATCTTGGATTGGATGCTGCCAGGATCCAGTGGGATCCAACTCTGTCAACAGTACCGCCGCTTGGGGGGATGCGCACCGGTGCTGATGTTAACCGCCAAGGATGCCACATCGGACATCGTGCAGGGGTTGGATGCGGGGGCAGACGACTACCTGGTCAAGCCGGTGGATCTGCTAGAGCTGCTGGCGCGGGTGCGGGCGTTGGGGCGCCGTTCCCCCCAATGGCAAGGCGACAGCCTCAGCCTCGGATCCTTGCAGTTGCATCTGGCCAGCCTCATCCTGGAGCGGCAGGGGCGGCAAGTGCAGCTTTCGGGCAAAGAGTTTCAGTTGATGGAATACCTGATGCGCCATCCCAACCAGGTGCTCAGTCGCGGCCAGATCGAACAGGCGGTGTGGGAGTGGGGCTGTGAGCCGGAAAGCAATGCCGTGGCGGCGCTGGTGCGGCGGTTGCGGTTACGGTTAAAGGAGGTGGAGGCCCAGGATTGGCTGGAGTCGGTGTATGGCCAGGGGTACCGGCTGCGCATCCCCTCCCCGGCAGCAGACCCATAGAAGCAGTTCCTTAGGGGTGGCATGGAGGCCAAAAGAGCCGGGCCAAAGCATTCTCTCCCGCGGCTGGGCTGGGACTGGGCTTCTCTGAGGCCAACTCTTCAGCAGCACCTGAGCCGGAAGGCCGAGACAGAAGAGGCAGGGCTGTTTCAGCACAGCCGCCGTCGCTTGGCCCGCAGCTTTGCCGGGGTGATGGGCGGGATCCTGGTGGTGTTTGCCGCCCTCTTTTACCGCTTGGAAGTGGAGAACCGGTTGCAGGCTTTTGACGAGGAGCTGCAGGGTCAAGCCCGGATTATGGCAGCCGCCATCAAGTACGAGCTGCGCCAGGGGCAGTGGCGGCTGGTCTTGAACGAAGTGCCTTTCTTGGGGAGCAAAACCCAGCCCCTCGAGCATCACCTGGCCTACTTGGGAGGATCTGCCCCTGGTGGATTTGCGGGAGCTGGTGCAGGAGCTGGGCGAACAATACCGGCCCCAAGCGGAGTCCCTGGGGCTTCGCTGGCAATGCGACCTGCCGGGGCCTGCTGGGAAATGGCGGGTGCGCGGGGAAGCGGCTCTGCTGCGGCAGGCGGTTGAAAACCTGCTGCGCAATGCCCTGCAGTACACCCCCGCCGGCGGCACGGTGCAACTGAGCCTGGAAAGCCGGCGCCATTGCGTTTGCATCCACGTGAGGGACACGGGCCTCGGCATCCCGCCTGAGCACTTGCCCCACCTGTTCGAGCGGTTTTACCGGGTGGACACGGCCCGCGCCCGCCATACAGGGGGATTTGGGCTGGGCCTGGCCTTGGCCCACCAGATCGTCACCGCCCATCGGGGATCCCTGCGGGTGGCCAGCCAAGTGGGAGAGGGGTCGGTGTTTACAGTGGAGCTGCCCTTGTCATCTTCACGTCATTTTCTTTCGCCATCCTCAGGATAGGCCGCAAGGGAAAGCCCACTGAGCCAACCCCAAACCGGCTTGTCCTGTCGATTGGAGTTTGTAACCATGACGATTCGTGCTTCCTTCACCGGTGCCCTCGGCTGTTCCCTGCCGATTTTGCTGCTCCTCACTCCCCTGGTGCTGGGATCCCCGGCGCAAGCCCAGCGGGGCCGCCGCCCGGCTCTTGGAACCGCAGCCCCCGTGCCAATGCAGCCGAGTTGGCAGAGCCCGCGGGAGCTGGAGCGGGCCAGCCACGACCTGGCCAAAGCCCAGCGGCACCTGGCGGAAGCCAGCTTCTTCGCCCAGCGGGGATCCTCTCCGGAAGCCGCCCGTCTCCTGGAGCTGAGCCGCCAGAGCTTGGCCGAGGCCCAGAACGCTCTGCAAAGGGGGAATGTCTTCGCCGTCCGCGAGCAGGCCAAAGCGGCGGAAAACTTGGCCAAAGCCGCCAAGGCGCTCTACGAAGCGGAGTTGGGCTTTGGGAGCCGTCCTGGCCGTTCCTTCTTCGAGGCCCCCTTGCGCGCCCAAGAGTCCCTCAGCCGGCTGCAGGCGGAGATGGCCTTCGCCAACATCACCGCTGGCCCTGTGGCCGAGCTGCAGCAGCAAGCCCAGCAGTTGTTGAGCAGGGTCAATACCGATCCGGGCAGCTACACCTTCGCCGACTACAGCCGCAGCAAGGCTGCCCACCACTCGGCCCGCGCTGCGTTGTATCTGTTGGCGGCAGAGCGCCTGAGCGGTTTGGGATCCCTGGGCAGCCTCTAAGCGCCCCCTGGTTGAGGCAGCCCGCTCTCTTCTCCTAACCCTGCAGCAGTTGCGTTAGAGTAAAGGCCCCCGCCGCGGGGGCCGTTCTTGTTCCCAGAAATCCAGAGTCAATAGCCCACCCTCGTCGAGTGTACCTGCGTTTTCTGCACCTGTGGCACTTCCGCAACTACCGGGATCAGGGGATCCCCTTCGAGGCGCCCAAGACCATCCTGGTGGGGGAGAACGCCCAGGGCAAGACCAACCTTTTGGAGGCAGTGGAGCTCTTGGCCACCTTGCGCTCGCGGCGGGCCAGCCGGGATCGGGAGCTGGTGCAGCAGGGGGAAGAGAAGGCGCGGATTGCCGCCACCGTGGAACGGCTGGGGGTGGCCCACGAGCTGGCAATGGAGCTGCGCAGCCAGGGGGGGCGATCCCTGAGGGTTAACGGCCAGGTGCTACGGCGACAATCTGACTTTTTGGGGCAGGTGAACGCCGTGGTCTTCTCCAGCCTGGATCTGGAGCTGGTGCGAGGGGGGCCAGAGGCGCGGCGCCATTGGCTAGACGGGGTGTTAATCCAACTGGAGCCTGTTTATGCCGACTTGGTGGAGCAGTATCGCCAGATCCTCAAGCAGCGCAATGCCCTCTTGAAGCAGGATCCCAAGGATTCCATCCCGCCGACGCAAGGAGCCGCCAGCAACAAAGCTTCTCAGATGGCCTTCTGGGACGCACAACTGGCCACCAGCGGCAGTCGTATCGTGCGCCGTCGCGCCCGGCTGTTGCAGCGGCTAGAACCCCTGGCCGCCCGCTGGCACCAAACCATCAGCGGCGGACGGGAGACCCTCAGCCTCACCTATCGCTCCCAGGTGCCCCTGCCGGATCCCCAGGCCGATCCCGCGGCGGTTCAGGCCCAATTCTTGGCAGAGATCCGCGCCAGGGCCGCTGCCGAACAGGCTTTGGGCACTTCCCTGGTCGGCCCCCACCGGGACGAGTTGGAGCTGAGCCTCGACGGACGGCTGGCTCGTGCCTACGGATCCCAGGGGCAGCAGCGCACCTTGGTCTTGGCCCTCAAACTGGCGGAGCTGGAGCTGATTGAGCAGGTGAAGGGGGATCCGCCCTTGCTGCTGTTGGACGACGTGCTGGCGGAGCTGGATCTGCACCGCCAAAACCAGCTCTTAGGGGCCATTCAAGAGCGGGTGCAAACTTTGGTTACCACCACCCACCTAGGATCCTTTGACACCGCTTGGCTCAAGGGAGCGCAAATCCTTCACGTGCACCAGGGGCAAATTTCTCCCTCCCCCGCCTCACTCCCCTTGGCTTAAAGCAAGCCAACCCCCCAGCATACTCCCCTCTCCCTCTGGGAGAGGGGCCGGGGGTGAGGGTGCCTCTGGGAGAGGGGCCGGGGGTGAGGGATGGGAGAGGGGCCGGGGGTGGTCGCGTGAGCGGCGCGGAGCGCTTGGGCTCAGAGCCGTCCGCGATCCAGGCTGCGATACTGAATCGCCTCGGCGAGGTGGGTGGGGGCAATGGCCTCGGCGCCCTCCAGGTCGGCAATGGTGCGGGCCACCTTGAGAATGCGGTCGCTCCCCCGCGCAGAGAGGCCCAACTTGTGGATGGCGCTCTCTAGGAGCTTACGACAGGGATCCGACAGGGCACACCACTGCCGCAGGTGGCGAGATTGCATCTGGGCGTTGCAGTGGATCCCGGGTTCGTCCTGGAAGCGCTGCCGTTGGCGTTGCCGCGCCCGTTCCACCCGCTGCCGCACCGCTTGGGAGGATTCGCCACCCTGCGCGCGGACAATTTCTTCCGGCTTGAGGCGGTTGACCCGCACCTGCAAGTCGATGCGATCGAGCAGCGGGCCGGAGAGCTTGGACCAGTAGCGCTCCCGCTGCTGCGGCGTACAGGTGCAGGGCTGGACGGGATCCCCGTAGAAGCCGCAGGGGCAGGGGTTGGTGGAGGCCACCAGGGTGGTTTGGGCGGGAAACTCTAAAGAAACGCGGGCGCGGGAGATGGTGACTTTGCCATCTTCCAAAGGCTGGCGCAGCACCTCCAGCACCTCGCGGCGAAACTCGGTCAGCTCGTCCAAGTACAGAATGCCGCGGTGGGCCAGCGAGATCTCGCCGGGTTTGGGGTAGGGGCCACCACCCACCAGCGCCACGGAAGAAGCCGAATGGTGGGGAGCCCGAAAGGGCCGCTGGGCGATCAGGGCGGTCTGTCCGCCCAGGTGGAGATTTTGCCGCAACAGGCCGGCTGCCGAGTAGATGCGGGTAATTTCTAACATTTCTTCCCACTGCAGCCGGGGTAAAATGCCGGGCAGACGCCGCGCCAGCATGGTTTTGCCCGCTCCCGGACTGCCCACCAGCAACAGGTTGTGCCCGCCGGCCGCCGCGATCTCCAAGGCCCGTCGGGCGTGTTCTTGTCCCTTCACGTCGGCCAAATCCAGCAGGGGTTCCGCCTCAGTTGGCAGCATCTGCTCCGGCTGGATCCGCACCGGCTCGACCCCTTCCGGGTTTTGCAGCCAGCTCACCACCGCCGCCAAAGAGGGCAGCCCATACACCTGGATCCCTTGCACCAACGCTCCTTCCGGGCCGTTTTCCCGGGGCACCACCAGGCGGCGGATCCCCATCTCGGCGGCGCTGGCGGCGATGGGCAAAACGCCTGCCACGGGACGCAGGGTGCCATCCAGGGCCAATTCCCCCAGCATCAGGGTGTTGGCCAGCGCTTCTCCCTCAACCACTCCTGCGGCTGCCAGAATGCCGATGGCGATGGGCAGATCGAAGCTGGGGCCTTCTTTGCGCAGATCGGCGGGGGCCAAGTTAACAATGATCCGCCGCTGCGGCAGGGCAAAGCCGGAGTTCTTGATGGCCGCCCGCACCCGCTCTTTGGCCTCTTGAACGGCCGTGTCGGGCAGCCCCACCAGGGTGATCTGGGGCAGCCCACCGCCAACGTCCACCTCCACCGTAACCCGCACGGCCTTGAGTCCCAGCAGAGCAGCGGAGGTCACTTGGGCAAACAAGAAGATCGCCTCCACGAGCATCTCAACTCATCCTGGCAGAAGTTTTGGCGGCACGCCCCCCGCCCGCCCAATCCAGCGCTTTCCCCCAGCTGCATTCCCGAAAGGAGAACGTCACAATCAACGTTGAGAACGCCCATCGAGCCGCTCCCCCATCTCGTCCTCGTCATCGGGCTGCGTGAGATTGCGTGTGGATTCCTCTCCTGCAATGGGATCCCTTCCTGATCCAGAACTGTTTTATATGCTGAGCTCCGATGGGCGATTGGGGGCGTTGGGGGGTGACTGGGAAGCCTGCCTGGGCTACACGCCTGCCGAGTTAGGGAAGCTACCGACCCCTCTGGTGGAAAGGCGCTTGGGCTGGTCAAGCAGTTCGCGTCAGCGGGACGGAGTCCTCTCTGTTGATCGGAAGCGCCCGCCCTGTGCTCCACAGCCCCCCTCGCCGAACAGCGACGGCGATAAGGTTGGATCCTCAACTCTCCTCTCTGCCCAGCAGCGCTATTTGGTCACCCCAGTTGAGAACCAACAGCGCCTTCTCTGGAAACCCCCAGCCGCCAGCAGATCTATTACCAGCAGATCTATTGGTAGAGCTATACAGCCTGTGGAGCCAGCCGCGTTTACGTGTTTGAGTCGGGTAAGCTGATGCAGGTGATGAACAATTTGCTCTCCAATGCCGCTAAATTTTCCCTGTTGGGAGAAACCGTCCGCATCTGGGCCGAGCTGGTTCCAGAAGGAATCCGGGCCTGTGTGCAGGATCGCGGGCCGGGGATCCCGGAGGCGTTTCGGACCTGCATTTTCCAAAAGTTCGCCCAAGCTGATGCTTCCGATACGCGGCAGAAGGGGGAGACGGGCTTGGGTCTGGGCATCAGCAAAGCGATTGTGGAGCGATCTGGCGGCAGCATGGACTTTGTGTCTACACCGGATCAGCCGGGTACTGCCTTACCATTCGCGCCTTGGTGGGAGCAAAAAGCAGGCGCGCCCTTCTGGGCCAACTGAGGGAGAACCCTTATCTCTAGGAGGCTGATCCCGGTGGTCTTTCCTGCTTCTGAACCTTCCTTGGGTCTTTCTTCGGGCTCCCCTGAGTTCGACAATCTTGACGATCTTGGGGAACAGGTGCAGCGGTTTGCCCGGCGCTACCGGGGGCAGGTGGCGCAACTCAGCCCGCCAGAGCTGGCGGCGGCACTTCAGGAGTTGGCCAAGCTGACGCAAAGGATGCAAGGGATCCTGTCTGAGGCCAAAACCACGGCTGGCGCGGCAGAGGCAGCTTGGCAGAGGCTGGAGCAGGTCATCTTTTTCCAAAACCAGCTGTTGTTTTTCCCTCTGGAGCTGCAATCTCTACCTGCCGTTCCTGCCACTGGCCCGGCGGAAGGTGCTCCCCACAACCCAGAGGGTCAACGCCCAGGCGAGCCCGAGCTGCAGCCCTTTCGCCAATTCTTGTGTCGCCTCCGCCATCAGCAGGGCCACCAACAGCCCGAGCCTCTGGAGCGCCTGCTCCACCAACAGTACCTGACAGGACGGTTGGCTTGGCGGCAGTTGTGGCAGGTGACCCTGAACCCGCCTACGGCGCTCCCAGATCACACCCTCGTTCGGCTCCAGAGCTTAGAGACCCACAGCAGCGCCGAAATCCGTTGGGATGCCTATCAGCGACTGGGTCAGTACCTAGAGGCCCATGCGGAGCTGGGGGGATTTATCCTCAGCACCCTGATCCGCGACCACCTGTGGGAGGCCCAATGGCGGGGCTATGACTGTGTTGCCGAGCTGTACCTGGCTCGCCACGGCCTGACTCAAACCTTTTTGGAGAACCTACTGGAAGGGATCCGCGATCGGTTTGACCTGTTCCAGCGCTACTACCGGCTCAAAAGCCGAACAATGGGGCGTTCCATCCGCATCTGCGATTTGCATGCCCCCTGGGAGGATCCCGTCCCCCTCTTGACTGCTGCCGAGGCCACCTCTCTGGTCTGGGCTGCTTTGCAGGACTTTTGCCCCGAGTGTGCGGCCCAGGCCAAACCCTGGCTACTCGAAGTCGGCTCTGAAGCAGACCAGCCCGAGTCCTCGCCCAGACCGGGAGAAACGGGATTCCTGTTGCAGACCCTTGCGGCCATCAGCCGGCGGCTCCGGCCTGAGGATCCCCAAGTTTGGCTGGATCTGGAGGAGATGCAGGGGAGGGGCTACGCACCGTCGGCGCAAATGTGGGGCGTGCAGGTTCACACCGCCCTTTTGCAGCAGATATTCCTGGATCACCTGGTCGCCTCGGCAATGGGATCCCCTCGCTCTGCTCCTTACGATCCAGAGGGGCAGCGTGCCGGCAGCCTGAAGTTGGCCCAGGCCGTGTTGATAGGCCATCTGGAGGCGCAGTTGCAGGCGGTGTTTTACCAGAGCTTGATCGGTCGGCTGGAGCTGCTCCTGTATCGGTCGGGGATCCCGGAAAACGGTGCAACCTTTCCCCTCTGGGTGAGCGAGGAGTGGCTGAAACTGTGTCAAGAGCTGTGCGGAGATGCGGTGGAATTGTTGCCAGAACACCAGTTCCGCTGGGTGGGGATGCCGGAGCTGTTTCTCCGCCCCTTCAGCGCCTATCAAGCCAGCCTTGCCAGCTTGGTGGCCATGGCCTGCCACCGTCGCTATCGTAGTTCTCCGCGCAACTTTCTGCCCCACTACCTCCACTGGCTGGCCAGCCCGCCCGGATCCCTGACTCTGGAAGAGACCACCCAAAGGCTACAGGCGGATCTGAGCGATCCGGAGGGGGTGTTACAGGCGCTGGAGGAACTGGAGCATTGGATCGAAACGCTCGAAAAGCTGCTGGAAGAGGATCCAGATCACTAGGTTCTGAATAAACTACCCCACCGCGTAGGCGGATGGGGTTTAAGGACTCCGTCCCGCTGTCGCGGACAGAGAGCAAGCAAGCCCCGGCCCCCCCGTATATAGGGGGAAAGAGGGGGTACAGTGCGGGGCTCCTGCGGCTTCTAGCTGACAGATTCTCCAAGCCATCCACGCTCACCGCTTGCCCAAGCCCAGCGCCTTTTCCACCTGTTTGGCCGCGTAGGCCATGGCAAAACAGCAGATGAAGTAGATCACGCCGATCACAAACAGCACCTCCCGCTGAGTGCCCAGCCAATTGGGGTTGGTGAACACGACCCGACCTGCCTGCAGCAGGTCGATCAGGCCGATGATGAACACCAGGGAAGTGTCTTTAAAAAGGGTGAGGAACTCGTTCACCAGAGCTGGAACGGCTGCCCGCAACGCCTGGGGCAAAATCACCAAAGCCGTCACTTGAAACGGGTTCAAGCCCAGCGCCCGTGCTGCTTCTAGCTGTCCCAGGGGGATCGACTGCAGGCCGCCCCGCACATCCTCGGCCACATACACGGCTGTGAACAAGATAAAGGCCACCTCCGCCCGGATGATCAAGTTGACGCTGATGCCCCCCAAAAAGAAGGGCACCAACAGCCAGGCGGCAAACAGAATGGTGGTCAGAGGTAACCCCCGCACCAGCTCGATCACCAGTGTGCAGAAGATTCGGATTACCGGCAGCGCCCGATTGGCCCGGCCCAGCGCCAGCAGCACTCCAATGGGGAAACCAATGATCATGGCGGCTGCCGCCAAGATCAGGGTCAGCAGCAGTCCCGACAGTTGCTCAGAGCGCACCGCCGGCCAGTTGGGGCCCAGCTCGCCCAGCAGCAGCTCCAGGCAGAGGGGCAAGATCAAGGCCCAAACCCAGATGGAGGGCAGCCGCCAGGCTTCTCGACCGCGGCTGAGGGCAACAGCGGCAAAGGTCACTCCAGAGCAAGCGGCCAGCCACCCCTGCGATTGGGTTCCCAAAGGCAGGAAAGCAGCCAAGCCCATGGCGGCTCCCAAGAGGATGAGGTAGTGCAGCAGCACACCGCCCCAAGCTCCTCCGGCTACCCCTAAGGTGGCCAGCACAACCCCCAACACAGCCCACACCCGCCACAGTTGGTCGCTGGGGTAGGTGCCGGTGGTCAAGATCTTGAGGTTGGCCGGGATCACCTCCCAGCGGGCTTGGGTAAAAGCCCAGTTCCAGAACAGGGAAAGGGCCCAAGCCAACACCCAGGCGGAGGCCAAGGTGAGCAGGGTGCTTAGCCAGGAGTCGAACAGGTTGCGGCGTATCCACCCCAGAGGACTGGGTTGGTTCGCGGGGGGTTCGCCAGGCGAGAGAGTGCTGGACATAAGTAAGTTAGCGCTCCACCAACTTGACGCGGGCATTGAGCCAGTTCATGCCGTAGGAAACCAGCAGATTGATTCCCAAATAGGCAGCCATGAGGATGGCGAACATCTCCACCGAGCGTCCCGACTGGTTGATGATGGTGCTGCTGATGTTGAACAGGTCAGAAAAACCGACGGCGATGGCCAAGCTGGAGTTCTTGATCAGGGTAAGATACTGAGTGTTCAAAGAGGGGATCATGATCCGCAGCGCCTGCGGCACGATCACCAGGCGAAAGGTTTCCAGCTCTGACAGGCCGATGGCTCGGGCCGCCTCCCACTGCCCCCGCGGCACCGCCAAAAAGGATCCCCGCACCACTTCGGCGATGTAGCAGCCGGTGTAGGTGACCAGGCCCAGCATCATGGCGGTAAACTCTGCCGAAAGCTGGATCCCACCCCGGAAGTTAAAGCGCTCCAGCACCGGCACATCCAGCCGCAGCGGTGGTTCGGGGAAGAGCACCCAGCAGGCCACCGCCAGCAGCGCCACCCCCCCGGCCACCCACAGGTTTCGCTGCCGGGATCCCAGCTCGGGCCGGCGGGCCAGCAGCAACCTGTGGATCCCCCACCCGGCCCCGATCAAGATGGCCAGCGTGGGAACCAGCCAGCCACTGGGATCCAAGCCGGGCAGCTTGACTCCCCGTTGGTTGATGAACACCAGCCCGCCGAGAGAGAGGCTGTTGCGCACCCCTGGCAGGGTGAGGATCACCCCCTGGTACCAGAAGATCACGATCAACAGCACCGGCACGTTGCGAAAGATCTCGGTGACCACTGCGGCCAACTGGCGGGCCAGCCAGTTGCTGGAGAGGCGGGCCATCCCCAAAACAAAGCCCATCGCCGTCGCCAAGACAATGCTGACGGCGGACAGCCAGAGGGTGTTCAGGGCTCCCACCAGCAGGGCCTTCAGGTAGCTCTCGGAAGGGTCGTAGGGGATCAGCCCCTCGGTGATGCCGAAGTTGGCGGAGTTGCCCAAAAAGCGAAACCCCAAGCTGATGCCCAGGCGGCGCAAGCTGGCGAGGAGATTCTGGGTGAGGATCCCAAACACCAGCAACACAGCCACGACAAAGGCCGCCTGCAGCAGGATCTTCAGGATGCGCTCATCCCGCCACCAAGGGGGGCGCAGGTGGGGCTGGTCAGATAGAGCGGTCATGAGGCGCGAGCGAAAGTCCAAGATAGAGGGCCAGGGATCCCTGACCAAGTGGGATCCCTGGGGCGACGGCTCCCGGATTTCCGATTAGCGGAAAGGCGGCGCGTACTGGATCCCACCCTGGGTGTAGGGCCGGTTCAAGCCCCGAGCCACCCCTAAGGGCGTCAAGTGCCGGTCGAAAATCTCGCCGTAGTTGCCCACCGCCTTGATGACCTTGACCACCCAATCCGGCTGCAGGCCCAGCAGCTCTCCCAGGTTGCCCTCCTGGCCCAAGAAGCGGCGAATGTCGGGATCCTCCGATTTGAGGAACTCTTCCACATTGGCGCTGGTGATCCCTTTTTCTTCCGCGTAGAAGAGGGCGTAGACCGTCCAGTTCACAATATCAGAGAAGCTCTCGTCGCCGTGAGGAACTAGAGGCCCCAACGGCTCTTTGGAGATCACCTCCGGCAAGATCACATGGTCGTCGGGAGCAGCCAAACTGGCGCGGCGGGAGATCAGAGCGCTTTGGTCGCTGGTGATGGCGTCGCAGCGGCCTTCTTCGTAAGCGTTAAAAGAGGAATCATCGCCGTCGAAGGTCACCGGTGTGAAGGCGATGCCGCGGGCCCGGAACGTATCCGCCAGGTTCAGCTCGGTGGTGGTGCCGGCAATCACACAGATGGTGGCCCCGTTCAGATCCTCCAGCTTCTGTACACCCAGACTTTTCCGCACCAAAAACCCTTGGCCGTCGTAGTAGGTGGTGGGGCCAAAAGTTACCGCCCACTCCCGATCCCGCGTCAGCGTCCAGGTGGTGTTGCGGCTGATGATATCCACTTCTCCTGCCTGAATGGCCGATTGGCGATTGGCCGCCGTCAGGTAAACGAATTGGATCTTGTCGGGATCCCCGAACAGAGCAGCCGCTACGGCGCGGCAGATGTCGATGTCGAAGCCGACATACTTGCCTTGGTCATCCAGGTTGCCAAATCCGGGCAGTTGGTTGTTTACGCCACAGATTAGCTCGCCCCGCGCCTTGATGCGGTTGGTGAGCGGCCCCAGTTGTGCCCAAGCGGGGAGCGACTGCAGGCCCACCGACAGAACCAATGCCCCGGCCAAGGGGGCCAATCCGTTCAAATGCTTCATCCAGCTCATAGAATGACCTCAATGTCAATCCTTCGTAATCTTCAGTAGTCCGTATCCACGTGGATCTACCTGGTGGATCTACTTGTTCGCCAGGCCAATGGCGTCGCACTCCTGCCACACCCCATAGAATGGTTCGCCAGAGGCGTCAATGATTTTCTCAAAGCCTTACATGTCAGGGCGTAGAGAAATGTTATGTAGGCTACGGTTATAGCTCAGCCGGTTCTGCCATGGTACCCATGCTTGCTTTGATGAAATAAAAGGGATTTATCCGCCCATGAAAGGATCCCCGCGCATGATGTCTTCACCCTCCCTGCCAACCTCAGCCGGCACCGACATCATCCAATGTGAAGATGTTCACAAATGGTACGGCGAGTTCCACGTCCTCAAGGGCATTACCACCCGCATCCGTCGCGGCGAGGTGGTGGTGGTCTGTGGACCTTCAGGTTCGGGCAAATCGACGTTTATTCGCACCCTGAACCGCTTAGAAGAACACCAGAGAGGACGCATTGTGGTAGATGGCATTGAGTTGACCAGTGACCTGCGCAACATCGACGCCATTCGCCGCGAAGTGGGCATGGTTTTCCAGCAGTTCAACCTGTTTCCCCATCTCACGGTCTTGCAGAATGTAACCCTCGGCCCGATTCATGTGAAGAAAATGAAAAAGGCCGAGGCAGTTGAACGGGCCATGGAGCTGCTCAGGCGGGTGGGAATCGCTGAGCAAGCGGAAAAGTATCCTGGTCAACTTTCGGGGGGGCAGCAGCAGCGGGTGGCCATTGCCCGCGCCTTGGCCATGAATCCGGCGGTGATGCTTTTTGATGAGCCGACCTCGGCGTTGGATCCGGAGATGATCAAAGAGGTGCTGGACGTGATGCGGGAGCTGGCCCGCTCGGGCATGACCATGGTGTGTGTAACCCACGAAATGGGCTTTGCCCGCGAGGTGGCGGATCGAATTATTTTCTTCGACCGCGGCAAGATCGTGGAAGAAAACACCCCCCAGGAGTTTTTCAGCAACCCCAAGGAAGAGCGTTCCCGCCTTTTTTTGTCGCAGATCCTTTCCCACTAAGGGGCTACGCTTAGAGAGGCGCAAGCCGTGCCAGAAAGGCTCCCTCCGGCTCTTGGTAGAGAATTTGTCCCTGCCAGCCGTGGGCGTGGGCATAGCGCAGCAGGGTCTCCGGATCCACAAACAGCCAGGGAAAGGGATCCCCGCGCTGCCCGTTGTACTCGGCCACAAAGTTCACCACCTTGGCTTTTGCCTCGCCCGCCGCTTTCAAGTCCTTCCCCTTCTCCCAATCCTCGGCTTCAGAATCGGCTGAACTTTCTACCTGCGGCAGATCCGCCGAGCCGCCATCTTCCCTGAGGTCGCTTAGATCGGTGGAATCCACAAGCAAGTGCCCGGTAGGCTGAACCCAGTGGCGGGCCAAGGTTAAAAAACGCTCCAATCCCGCCAGGGATCCCACCAGGCCGGCGCCGTTCATCAGCAGCAGCAGCGTATCGAAGGGCTCCTCCGGCCCCTCCCAGGAGAACAGGTCGGCGGCAATGGGGCAGCGCACCCCCCGTTCGGCCATGATCTGCAGAGCCACCGGAGAGCGATCCAGGGCGGCCACGGCCAACCCCTCCTCCTGCAGCAGCAGGCTGTGGCGGCCTGTGCCAGCACCGATGTCCAACACCCGACCGCGACACAGATCCAAAGCCAGGGCCTCGACTTCCGGCAGCTCCTGGGTGAAGAACACCTCCGGCGAGACCACCTGGGGCTCCTCTGCTAGTGGGATCCCCTCGGCGCTGTAGGCGTGCAAGCGCAGGGAGCCCCTGGCCTGGCCCCGGTGCCAGTCCCACAGGGCTTGCTCGAGCGGATCCTGAGGCAAAGGGTTTTCGACAACCTCTATCATGGGAAGGGAAAGCCAGCGTCTTGCCCCGATGTCGCATTGCTTGATGCCGCCGCTATCGTCCTTTTGCGATCGCTGCAGGGGTTTGGGCCCCATCTCTGCAGGCTAACCGGGAGACTGAGCCACAGCGTACACCCAGAAGAGCCTCGGCAACCCCCTCTGTTCCTGTCTCCATTGTGGAGCACCTGGAGCGCCAATACCGCAACAGCCCTTCCTACCGGCCCGATCCTTCAGGTATGCTTCAAGAAAGCTCTTGAAGATCCTTGAAGAGGGGGGTTCCAGGAGCTTCCTGAAAGTGTGAGCGATACCCCTGCTGCCCGGATTCTGCTGTTGTTCTCTTCTTTGGGGCCCATGGTTGCCAAGTCTCCGCCACCCATCGTCTACATTGCTCTGGGGCTCCTGCTCTTCTGGGGCGGTCATCGCGCTTGGCGGGCGGGCTACCTTCGCTGGCCGCCAGGGATCTCGCTGCCAGGGTTGGGCAGTAGGGCCCAGGATCTGCTCTTAACCAGCGGCGAGCGCACCCTCTTTGCCGATAGCAGCCCCGCCGCCGTGGCTGCCGCAGAGCTCATCCGCCAGGGCAATTTTGGGGCGGCGATCCCGCTCTTGGAGATGGGGCTGCAGAACAACCGCAACGACCCGGAAGCGCGCATTTTTTTGAACAACGCCCGCGCCCGGCAACAGGGCAACCCCTTGAGCTTAGCCGTGGTGGTGCCCATCTCCAGCAACCCCAACCGCGCCAAAGAGACGCTGCGGGGCGTGGCCCAGGCCCAAGAGGAGCTTTTTCAACAGGGGGGCCTTGGGGGGCGGCTGCTGCGGGTGGTGATTGCCGACGACGGTGATAACCCGGAGCGAGCGGCGGCAGTGGCCAAAGCGCTGGTGGGCCAGCCTGAGATTTTGGGGGTGATCGGCCACAACGCCAGCGATGCCACCCTGGCGGCGGCTGAGATCTATCAGTCTGCCGGCCTGGCCATGATCTCCTCCACCTCCACCAGCACCCGCATCAGCCTGCTGGGGAACGCCATCTTTCGCACCGTCCCCTCCGACCAGATTGCTGGCACGCAACTGGCCCGCTACGTCCTTAACAAGCTGCGCCTGCAGAGGGTGGCCATCTTCTACAACCCCAACAGCGCCTACAGCACCAGCCTGCGCGACGCCTTTGCCTCCACCCTGACCAGCGAAGGGGGGATTGTGCTGGCCACCTTCGACCTAACAGCCGCCGATTTCAACCCCCAGGCCAGCCTCCAGAGTGCACTGGAGCAGGGATCCCAGGCGGCTTTCTTGGCACCCACGGCTTCCGTAGCCGAACAAGCGCTGGCCGTTGCCCGCCAGAACGCCCTCCTCGGCCAACCCCTTGCCCTGGTGGGGGGGGATGTGCTCTTCAGCCTCACCACCCTCAAGGAAGGGGGAGCAGCGGTGGAGGGCATGGTGGTGGCGGTGCCCTGGCATCCCGATCTTCCCCGCAGCCGCGGCTTTGCCCAGAAGGCAGCCCAGATGTGGGGAGGGCAGGTGAGTTGGCGCACCGCCCTGGCCTACGACGCCACCCGTGTTTTTCTCCAGGCTATTCGGCAGGGATCCCCCAGCCGCAGCGGCATTCTCACTGCCCTCGGCGACTCCAACTTCCGCTTGCCAGACGGCGCTTCCGGGGAGGTGCGCTTTTTGCCCTCCGGCGACCGCGATGCCCCCAACGTGCTGGTGCGCATTGAACGGGGCAACCGCTCCGGCACGGGCTACGACTTTGTGCCTCTCCCCTAGGGATCCCGGCAAGCGCTACAGTGGGGGATGCTCTCAACTCTCTCCATCTCCTCAGCTCGGACGGATCCCATGCCCAGCCGGATCACCGCGTGTTTCCAGGCGCTGCGCAGCCGCGGCGAAGCCGCCCTCATCCCCTACCTCACCGCCGGGGATCCCGACCTGGAAACCACCTTTGAAGCCCTGCAAGTTTTGGATCAACACGGCGCCGATCTCATCGAGTTGGGGGTGCCCTACTCGGATCCCCTGGCCGATGGGCCGGTGATCCAAGCAGCAGCTGCCCGCGCCCTCAGGCGGGGTGTTACCTTGGGTGCCATATTGCAGGGCTTGAGGTGCCTCTCCCTGCAGGCTCCCCTCATCCTCTTCACCTACTACAACCCTATCCACCAGCTCGGCCTCCCCACCTTTGTACAGCAACTGCGCCGGGCCGGCTGTGCTGGCTTAGTCGTCCCCGACCTGCCCCTGGAAGAGGCCGGATCCCTACGAGCAGCGGCTCAGGCAGAGGGGATCGACCTCATTTTACTGGTGGCCCCCACCAGCCCCGCGGAGCGGATGCGCCGTATTGCCCAACAGTCCAGCGGCTTTATCTACCTGGTCAGCACCACCGGCGTCACCGGCGAACGGGCCACCCTGGAGCAGCGGATCCCGGCCTTGCTGCAGCAGTTGCGCCAATACACCTCCCTGCCGATCGGGGTGGGCTTCGGCATCTCCACCCCCGACCAGGCCAGCCAGATCGCCCGTTGGGGAGCCGATGCCGCCATCGTGGGCAGTGCCTTCGTGCAACGGCTGGCCAAAGCCCCCACCCCCGCCCAAGGGCTACAGCAAATCGCCCACTTCTGCCGGGATCTCAAGGCTGCCCTGCAGGGGATAAGCACCCCACAACATTGACAGCCGATGGCTTTGCCGCTAGCTCAAAACAAGGGAAACGAATGTTTACCTTACGACTGAAACAAATGTTTACATTTTATCCGCATCCTCGCCGACCCATTGCCCGCCCGCGGCCCCATCAGAGACAGGAGATCGGCGGCTGAGCAGGCAGCTCGGCGTTGGTTTATTTGTAAATCTTTACAAAACACTCATCCCTCCCGCGCTATAAAATTGACCTGGATGCTCGGCTGTCTGAAGGTCGCAGAAGTTCTTGACCTATCTCAAAATCTGGGGCTTCGGTGGGGGTAATCTGCTCCACAGGATCCCCGGTTTTTGGGGAAACGGGATCCCACAAGAGAGCTTGGGATTCGGCTTTTGAGAGGTTCAGCCAGTCGCTCATCGCTTTTTGGAAAGACCAGAAGGAGATCCATCATGCAAGACGCCTTTACCCGGGTGATCGCTCAGGCAGATGCACGCGGCGCCTTTTTAAGTGATCAAGACTTCGACCGTCTGGCGGCTTTGGTGGCAGAGGGCAACAAGCGCCTGGATGCGGTCAACCGCATGACCAGCAACGCCGCCCAAATCGTAACCAACGCAGCTCGGTCTTTGTTTGCCCAGGAGCCGGATCTGATCGCTCCTGGGGGCAATGCCTACACCAACCGTCGCATGGCCGCCTGCCTGCGGGACATGGAGATCATCTTGCGCTACATCACCTACGCCACCCTGGCGGGGGATAGCTCGGTGCTGGAAGATCGCTGCCTCAACGGCCTGCGGGAAACCTACATTGCGCTGGGGGTGCCCACCACTTCTGTGGCCAATGGTATCGCTGCCATGAAGAAAGAAGCCCTGGCCAAGATCATGGATCCGAAAGGCATCACCCCTGGCGATTGCTCGGCGCTGCAAAGCGAGGTGGCCAGCTACTTCGACAAAGCCGCTGCCGCCATCGTCTGAGGACGGCTGGGTTGTCCCTCTTCAGACCTGTTGAATCCATCTTTCTGATTGGGTAGGTGGAGATCCTCAAGTTGGGACGTAATCCGCCATTCCTGCAGAACGTTCGTTAACAACCAAATCGATGAATTTAGGAGTTGCAAGGTGAAAACCGTCATCACTGAGGCGATTGCTTCCGCTGACAATCAAGGGCGTTTTCTCAATGCCAGCGAGCTGCAGGCGGTCAACGGCCGTTACCAGCGTGCTGCTGCTTCCCTGGAGGCGGCCCGTGTCCTGACCCAAAACCAACAAACCCTGGTGCGGGAAGCGGTGCAGGAAGTGTTCAAGCGCTTCCCCTACCTGACCCAGCCGGGCGAAATGGGCCACGGCGATGTGTTTCAGGCCAAGTGTGCCCGCGATATCGGCTACTACCTCCGCTTCATCACCTATTCTCTGGTTGCGGGCGGCACCGGCCCCCTCGATGAATACTTGGTAGCCGGGCTGCGGGAGGTGAACCGCTCCTTCAACCTCTCTCCGAGCTGGTACATTGTGGCTCTGCAGTACATGAAGAACCGCGCTCTGGGCATGCTGAGCGGCCAAGCGGCCAACGAAGCGGCCATCTACTTCGACTACGCCATCAACGCCCTCAGCTAAGGGATCCCAGGGCTAGAGATCCCCACTTGTGGGGAGTGGACGATCTCTTTCTTCGTCTTCCAGTTGTATGTCTCTCCAGAGCAGGCGGGTCTGGCCCCGCGGTTTTCGGGTTGAGTCAGCATTTTGGCTCCTCTTCAGCCGAATGGGTTGGTCGCCTGCTCTTTGTCTTAATCGTTCTGGGCATTGCCCCATGGCAGGGCGGAGCAGCCCGCAGAAGCAGCCGATATGGCTTGTCGGGTGAAGGGCGGCTCCTGCCTGTGTTCTGGACGAAACCCAATATAGATATCTGGGGAAAGCGATGTTTGGTCAAAGCACCACCGGCCCTGAAACCCTGACGGAAGCTGGCAGCCGGGTTTACAGAGTTGAGTACACCGGCCTGCTCAACCCGCCGGATGCCCTGGCCACCTCTGCCAAGGTGCGTCGCAGCACCCTGAGCACCACCGTTCCCTACAGCCGCCTGTCTGCCGAGATGCAGCGCATTCTGCGAATGGGCGGCAAAATCGTGCAGGTCATCGCTCTGGCGGGAACCGATGCCGCCTCTGCCCAAGGCAACGGTGCTGCTGAGTAAGGGCTGCGGACAGAGTTGCCCAAGGGTCATGAACAGCTCTGCAAAGGTTCGCATGGCATCCAACACGGCGGTGCTGCCGCAACAGCTCACTTGGGAGCAGGCGATAGCCCGGCTGCAGGGGGATGACCTGCAAGAGCGGTACTATGCCGCTTGGTACTTGGGCACGATTCGGGATCCGCGCGGGGTAGAGCCGTTGCTTTTGGCGTTGCAGGATGAACGGGATCGCACGGTCTTGGGGGGCTATCCGCTGCGGCGCAATGCTGCCAAGGCGCTGGGGCAAATCGGCGACGTGCGAGCCGTACCCGGCTTGATCGAGGCGCTCACCTGTACCGACTTGCATGTGCGGGAAGAGGCCGCCTATGCCTTGGCCCAGTTGGGGGACAGGCGAGCGGTGGATCCCTTGCTGGCCTTGCTGCAGTCGCGGGAGCAGGAGCAGCCCTGGGAAGCCCTTATCGAGGCGCTGGGCCAGCTCGGCGCCACCGAGGCCGAGGCGGCGATCCGGCCTTTTTTGAGCCACCCTTCGGAGCGGGTGCGTTCGGCAGCCGCCTGGGTGCTCTATCGCTTTACCCAAGCTGAGGAGCTGACCCAGGTTCTGGTGGCGCTGCTGGCTCACCCCAATTTCAGTCTGCGCCAGGCTGCTTTGTTCGACCTGGCAGAATCCGGCTGGGTGGCAGGAGCGCCGCTGTTGGCGACCGCCGATGTAGCCCTCAACCTGCGCATCAACGCTCTGAAGCGGCTGTTCGACGTGGCGCTGCAGTTGGGGCAGGTGTCGCCGGATCGGGCGGCAGCGGCGATCCTCCCGCAACTGGACAAGCTGTTCTAGTCGCTCTCCCCGGCTCCGGCTTTCGACTTCACTTCTAGCTCTGCCTATGTCCTCTTTCTCGGCTGCACAAGTGCTCCCCGCTGCTGTAGCTCAACTGGCCGCCGAGCTGGAGCAGGCCACCTCAGCAGAAGACCTGCTGCGGGTGGTGAGAGCGCTGGGATCCCTAGGCCAGGTGGAAGGGATCCCCCTGCTCATTCGCGCCTTTGGCTTCAACCGCCCTGCCGTGGGAGAAGCCGCCTTGGAAGAGGTGTTGCGCTTTGGGGAGGCGGCAGTACAGCCTTTGCTGGCTAACATCGATGGCTTCGACTACGGGGCGCGCGCCTATTCGGTGCGGGCGTTGGCCCGCATCGGCCACGGGGATGCCTATCCCTTTTTGGCGGAGGCGATTGTAGCGGACTTTGCCCCCAGCGTGCGGCGGGCGGCGACCCGTGGGCTGGGGCGGGTCGCTGCACGGCGGCCCCTCTCCGACCAAGAGCAGGCCCTGGAGCTGCTGCGTCAGTGCTTGGGCGACGCCGATTGGGGCGTCCGCTATGCCGCCGTCGGATCCCTGACGGATTTGGCTCGGCTGGGAGAGGCATCTTTGCGATCTGCCGTCGAGGCAGCCCTGCAAATGGCCTTGCAGGATGCGGATCCCCTGATTCCCCTGCGCGCCCAGTTAAGCCAGCAGGAGCTGGCAGCCGACCCATAGCCCTGTCCCCCTTTGTCGTCTCTTGTTTCTTCAAGGAGCACCACCTATGTCTCTTCCGTTGCTTGCCGATCGTCCCACCACCCAAAATGAGCGGGTGCCTCGTTACTTTGTGCCCAGCGACGAAACCCCGCCGGTCTATCGTCCTGATGACCCGACGGGCGTGGACAACATCATTCGCGCTGCCTATCGCCAAATCTTCAGCGAGCATCTGATGCTGGAGAGCTATCGACAAAAAGCTTTGGAGTCGCAGTTGCGCAACGGAGCGATTTCGGTCAAAGAGTTTGTGCGCGGCCTGGGCAAGTCGGAGGTGTACCGGGATCTGGTCATGGTTCCCAATGACAACTACCGCTTCATCGAGGTCACTTTCCAGCGCTTCCTGGGCCGGCCCACCTACAGCCAACAGGAGCGCATTAAGTACTCCATCATCGTTGCTACCCGTGGGCTGGATGGCCTCATCGACGCTGTAGTGGATAGCGAGGAGTACAACGCCGCTTTCGGGGACGATGTGGTGCCCTATCAGCGCCGTCGCCTCTCCGAAAAACCCGCTAACTTGGTGACCCCCCGCTATGGAGCCCGTTGGCGGGATGTCTCCGGCGTGAAGCGCTCGACCCGGGAAGTGGTGCGCACCTACCGTCTCACCCGCCCGCCCAAACCCGGGGATCCGGAAAACTTCCTCAACATGGCCCGCATGCTCAATCCCCAGCCGGCGGCGCGGCAAAACATCAGCGTCTTCGATCTGAAGATCCCCGACATGACCACCAGCCGCCGCTAGCACTGGACAAACTTTCCAGGACGATCCCTCGCAGGATCCGTCGGGCCGATCGATCCGATGCTGTTCGGGTAGGTCGGCTCGCGGCTGTGCTTGGGCAAGATTCGTTATAATTCTGAGTGATGCTTCTTAACACTTGGGTTGCATGAAGAATCCGGTTGTGCGGGCTTTTTTTGTTGGCAAAGCCGTAGCAGATGTTCTGCGGGAGCGTTGGGAGAGCGCCCTTGCCGACATTGCCGGAGAAGTGGGCAAGGTGTGGGCTGAGCTACAGGAGGGCTGGCAAACCTTTGCCCAGGATGTCATGACCCGAGCTGAGGCAGAAGCCTCGGTGGCTGCCCAGGAGATGGTGCCCCCTCCTTTCAAGACAGAAGATTTGCAGGCAACTCTGGACGACCTGCGGGCAGAAGTGGCGCAGTTGCGCTCCGAGTTGCAGAAATATCGGAGTCGAAACGCTTGAATGCCAGCACACTCCGATCCCGAACCTTTTTGGGATCCGAACCCGTCAAGCCCTATACCGCCTACCGTTGGGCCCGGGAAAACTACACCCGCTGGGGCCGCCTTCTGGATATTTGGCGATTTGTGCTCACCTGGCTGTTCTACCTTTGGCTGGATCAGCAAGCTTGGAGCTATGGGGGGCAACCCACACCGGAGCGCAAGGCCAGACGTCGGCGCGCCAGAGCCATTTGGATCCGTGAAACGCTGCTCCACCTCGGCCCTACTTTTATCAAAGTGGGGCAGTTTTTCTCCACCCGCGCCGATCTCTTCCCCTCTGAATATGTCGAGGAGCTCTCCAAGCTGCAGGATCGAGTGCCTGCTTTTGGCTACGAACAGGTGGAGGCCATTGTGCAGCAGGAGCTGGGCAGGCCAATAGCCCAGATCTACAGCTATTTCGATCCCACCCCCTTGGCGGCGGCCAGCTTGGGGCAGGTGCATCGCGCCAAGCTCAAGACCGGCGAAGAGGTGGTGGTCAAGGTACAGCGCCCAGGGCTGACCCGGCTGTTCACTATCGATCTGGAGATCTGCCGCGGTATTGCCGAGTTTTTTCAGTACCGCACCCCTTGGGGCGGGCCGGGCCGGGACTGGATCGGCATCTACGAAGAGTGTCGGCGCACCCTCTGGGAAGAGGTGGACTACCTCAACGAGGGCCGCAATGCCGATACTTTTCGTCGCAATTTTCGGGACATGCCGCAAATTGCCGTCCCCAAGGTGTACTGGCGCTACACTTCCCCCCGTCTGCTGACATTGGAATACTTGCCGGGGATCAAAATCAGCGATTACGAAGCCCTGAGCGCGGCGGGGCTGAACCGCAAGGTCTTGGCCCGCTTGGGGGCAGAGGCCTATCTGCGGCAATTGCTCAAAGACGGCTTTTTTCATGCCGATCCCCATCCGGGCAACATTGCCGTCAAGCCGGATGGCACGTTGATCTTTTACGACTTCGGCATGATGGGCCGCCTGCGCTCCGATGTGAAAGAGAAGCTGATGGGCACGCTGGCAGGTGTGGTCTCCAAAAATGCCGATCGGGTGGTGGCCTCGCTGGTAGAGCTGGGGGTGCTGGTGCCCACCGCCGATCTGGCGCCGGTGCGTCGCTCTGTCCAGTACATGCTGGACCACTTTATGGATAAACCCTTTTCCAGCAACTCAGGAGCAATCTCGGTGGCGGCCATTAGCGAAGACCTCTACGAGCTGGCCTACGATCAGCCGTTTCGCTTTCCGGCTACCTTTACCTTTGTGATGCGGGCCCTAACCACGTTGGAGGGGTTGGGAAAGGGGTTGGATCCGGAGTTCGACTTTATGGAAGTGGCCAAGCCTTTCGCGGAGGAGCTGATGAGTTTAAACGGAACCGAGACCGAGACTCTCTTGGCCCAGGTTGGCCGCCAGGCGGCTGAGTTTACCAGCAGCAGCCTCAGTTTGCCCCGCCGCCTCGAATTGACCTTGAGCAAGTTGGAACAAGGAGAACTGCGCCTGCGGGTGCGATCGAGCGAGGCAGAGCGCCTGCTGCGCAAGCTGAACAGCACCGGCTTGGGGGTTATTTATGCAGTGTTGTTTGCAGCCTTCTTTCTGAGCGCAACCCAGCTCCTTTTGGCCGGACATGCTACCTTAGCCGTTATCACTTTGGTTTTGGCTGCCCTCGCTGCTCTTGCTTTAATCAGGGTACTCTTGAGGTTGAATCGGTCAGAGCGATTGATGTGATGCGACGATACGCCTGCGCTACGGATCCGGGCAAGGTTCGCAGCAGCAACCAGGATGCCTACTACTGCGATCCGGAAGGACGTTACTTCATCGTTGCCGATGGCATGGGAGGGCACGCTGCCGGGGCAACGGCTAGCTTGTTGGCCGTCGAGACCATCCGGGCCTATCTGGATCGAGGCTGGAAAAACGTGCCGGCACCCAAGTTGCTCAGCGAAGCGGTAGAAGCAGCCAACGAGGCCATCCTCAAGGACCAGCGGCAAAACCCGGAGCGGGCCGACATGGGCACCACCGTGGTGGTGGCCTTGGTGGATCCTAACAACAATTGCTGGAGCGCTCACATTGGCGATTCTCGCCTCTATCGCTTGCGGGGATCCGAGATGCAGCAGATGACGGAGGATCACACCCTGGTGGCCCGCTCGGTTCGCCAAGGGGAGTTGACTCAAGAGCAAGCCCGCGTCCACCCCTGGCGACATATTCTCGAGCGCTGCCTGGGCCGGCCCGATGCGGGGCCGCCTGCCGTGCAGCCGATTACAGTTTGTCCGGGGGATCGCCTGCTGTTGTGTAGTGACGGCCTCACCGAAGAGCTGGAGGACGAGGCTATCGCCGAGTATTGCCTGCAGGTAGAGGACTTGGAGCAGCTCCCCCGCAAGTTAATCGAGGCGGCCAAAGAGCGGGGCGGGCGAGACAACATCACAGTGGTGATCGCCGAATATGCCTAGTTGGCAGCCAGCTAGAGACGGTATTGCCGGTACACTTCGCTGGCGGCGCGGTGCAGCAGCGAGTGGCGGTACACAAGGCGGGCAAGGTCTTGGCCATAGCCGCCGCCGATGACGCAGGCGACCGGATGGCCCCGTCTCACGCAAGTATCCAGCACCTGCATGTCGCGGCGAAACAGCCCCTCGTCGCTGAGGGCCAGCTTGCCCAAGAGGTCTTCTGCGTGGGGATCCACCCCCGCGTCGTAGAGCACCAGATCGGGGCGCACCTGGGCCAAGAGATCCGGCAAGTGGTCGGCCAAGATTTGTAGATAGGCTTCGTCTTCCAGGCCCACCGGCAGAGGCACGTCCAGGTCGCTCTGTTGTTTGGTGGCCGGGAAGTTGGCGGCGCAGTGCATGGAGAAGGTAAACACCCGCGGCTCGGAGCGGAAGATCCAGGCGGTGCCGTCGCCCTGGTGCACATCCAAGTCTACAATCAGAACCTTGTGCACCAGCCCCTGCTGCAGCAGGACTTGGGCGGCAATGGCCAGGTCATTGAAAATACAGAAGCCGGAGCCGTAGGTGGGAAAGGCGTGGTGGGTGCCGCCGGCGGTATTGCAAGCCAGGCCGTGGCGCAGGGCCAACTGGGCGGTCAGGACGGTGCCGCCCACGGCTCGACAGGTGCGCCGCACCAGCTCAGGGCTCCAGGGCAGGCCGATGCGCCGCTGCAGCTTGGCTTCCAGGGATCCCTCACAGTAGGCCCGCACGTACTCTGGCGTGTGCACCGATTCGATCCAAGCCAGGGGAGGCAGCTCCGGCTGATGCACTTGCTGAGAGCGGATCACCCCTTCCCGCAGCAGCAGCTCGTGCAGGAGGCGGAATTTGGGCATAGGAAAGCGATGGCCCGGCGGCAGGGGGGCGCTGTAGTCGGGGTGGTAAACGACGGGCAAAGACATTCAAAGCAACCGGATTGACGGCGGTGGGCATAGTCTATGACAGCTTCAGTGCTTATGGTAGAGGTAGCCCGCTCCTGTCAGATCCCTGCGGAAGTCTTGCTCTGTTCTCTTCTCTGGATTGCCGCGATTTCCTATGTTCACTTCCTCGGATCCCTTTTTGGATCGCCTCTTGGCCCAGCGCTATCGCCTCACCCATCTGCTGGGGCAAGGAGGCATGGGGCGGGTCTATTTGGCCCAAGATCTGCTCTTTGGCGGGGTGGAAGTGGCCGTTAAGCTGCTCTCCCAGCCGGCAATGGACGAGCAGGCCCGCCTGCGCTTCGAGCGGGAAGCGAAAGCCTGCGCCGCTTTGGGCCAAAAGAGCCTGCACATTGTCAAGGTGAGCGACTACGGCATCACTGCCGATGAGGTGCCCTTCTATGTGATGGAATACCTGAACGGCCAAACCCTCAAGGATATTCTGGCGGCGGGACCTCTGCCTCTGGAGCGCTTTTTTCGGCTGGCCCGCCAAATTGGCCTGGGGCTCAAAGCAGCCCACGAAGGGATCCTCTTGGAAGGGCAGCGGATCCAGGTCATCCACCGCGACCTCAAGCCGGCCAACGTGATCGTGGTGGCCGACGAGAGCTTGGGGGAGCTGGCGAAGCTGGTGGATTTCGGCATTGCCAAGCTGCTCAACACCCGTGAGTCGCTGAGCCTCACCCACGCCTACTTGGGGACGCTGGCCTACTCCTCCCCAGAGCAATTGGAAGGGTTGCCGCTGGATGCCCGCTCCGACATCTACAGCTTCGGGATCATCCTCTACCAGATGGCGTCCGGCCAGATGCCCCTCCAGCCCACCACGGAATCTTTCCCGGGCTGGTACCAGGCCCACCACAAGCAGCGCCCCCTGCCTCTGGAAGAGCTGGGACTGCCCGCTGGCCTCTCCGACCTCATCCTCAGTTGTTTGGCCAAAGATCCAGCCGCCCGTCCGCCCACGGTGGCCAATGTGTTGGCAGAGCTGGAGCGCATCCAAGCCGGGATCCAAAGTTCCGCCCCTGTTGCCTTTCCATCGCCAGGGATCCGTGGCGCCTCGCTTCGGGATCCTGCTCCTTTAGCCACAGCCGGCACGCTGCGTCTCAGGCCCGTGACAGGGGCCACTGCGGCGGAAAACAGGGGACCCCTGCGCCTGATCCCCTTCTTGGCGGGCGGTTTGCTGGGTTTGGCTTTGGTGAGTTGGGGGTTGGGGCGGTTTCTGCAGCGCCCTGCAGCTCCGGTGATCTCCGGCTCTCGCCCCTCGCCAGCTCCCACGGAGTTAGAGGATGAGCGCCCCGGAGCGGGTGCGCAGCCCGATACGGCCCCTGAACCTCTTGCTCTGGAGCGGGTCAACGGCGGTGCTGCCCAGGACGCCGGCAAGAGGGAGCGGGATCCGGCGCCGGAGCTAGAGCCCTACGCCAGCAGCGAGCCGGTGTTGCGCGCCTTCCCTCTCCAGACTTCCCGCGAGGTGGTGCGGGCCGCCCTGGGATCCCCCAGCCAGCAGGGGCGGGGCGCCTGGCCCAACACCGTGTACGACCTGTACCGCTTGGGCGGCATGAACTTGAGCCTCACCTACGACGAATCCAGCCTGGCGCTGCAACAAATCGAGGCCACCATCGCCGACGACGTGCCCGCCCCGCAGGCGGAAGGGCTGCTGGAAGACATGCTGCAGGCCCCCTTGCCCCCCCAGTTGCAGCGAGAACTGCAGGCGGTGCGGGAAAACCGTTCTGAGCGCGTCCAGTTCCGCTCCGGCTCTTGGTCTGGCCTCGTCGAGCGCACCCCCCAGGGCCACCTCTACCTGGCCGTTTGGGATTCCCCGCCCAGCCCTTCACCTTCCCCGCCCACCGTCCCCGTTGCCCAGCCCCGTCCGGCCGCTGCCGGCCCTCCTCCCGGCCAGACCATGCAGGAGCTGCTGCGCCGTACGCGCGAACTGCGGGGAGATTGAGCCATGTCTGCTTCCGAAGACAAAAAGTCGCTGTTGAACACCGTTGTCCACTTCTTCAAAACCCTGGCAATGGGGCGGCCTTTCCCTGCTGGGCCCACTGCCCTCCTCAAGCCCCCCGACCCTCCCCCGCCCAAGCGCCCGGTGCGCCTGCGGATTACTTGGCCGGGAGAAGCTCCCCAGGTGTTTGTCCTGCAGGGATCCGACATTCTGGGTCGCAGCCAGACGGTGGCCACCATCCGCATCCCCGCCCCTGCGGTGAGCCATCTGCACGCCTGCGTTCGCCCGCGTCCGGGTTGGCGTCTGCCCGGCCTGGGGTGGCGGATCCCGTTGCCCCCGATTCTCTACTGGCTGGGGTGGAACGCCGGTCGCTACCAACTGGAAGATCAAGACTCCACCAACGGCGTCTTTCGCCTCAAGCCCTTTGGCGGCGCCGAGCGGGTGCGGCGGGTGATCCTGCGCCATGGCCAGCGACTCAGCCTTGGCCCGCCCCGGGATCCGGAGAGCGTGTTCATTCAGGTGTTGGATCCACCGCCGCCGCAGGTGTACGGGGTGCGCGGCTGCCTGATCCTGATGGTGCTCTTGGGGCTGGGGGCGAGGATTTGGATCGGCCACGAGTGGAGCAAGTTCTCAGTAGAACCGCCGCTCGCCGCCGATCGCAACCCCCTCATCGTCCTGGCCGGGGATCGGCAAACCGAACTGCGCCGCCACCAGGGGGATACCTACCGGGAGCTGCCCAACCTAGAGGCCTTCGGCCCGATTCTGCCCAAGGTGGTGGTGGCCGCCGAAGATCACCGCTTCTACTCCCACTTCGGGGTCGATCTGCTGGGCATTGGCCGCGCCTTTTGGGTCAACCTGCGCTCCGGAGAGGTGCAGCAGGGGGGCAGCTCCATCAGCCAGCAACTGGCCCGCACCGTGTTGCGCGACTACACCGGCTCAGGCAACACCTTTGGCCGCAAGCTGCGGGAGGCCGTCGCCGCCCTCAAGCTGGAACGGCGCTACAGCAAAGACGAAATCCTCACCCTCTACCTCAACAACGTCTACCTGGGCAACGGCATCTACGGCTTTGAGACCGCCGCCCAGTTCTACTTCGGGATCCCCAGCCGCCAGCTCAGCCTTTCCGAAGCCGCCACCCTGGCCGCCATCCTGCCTGCTCCCAATGCCTTTAACCCCGTCGCCAACTACGATGCCGCCGTGCGGGGCCGGGATCGGGTGTTGGATCGCCTCAGCGAGCTCCAAGTCTTCCCAGAAGAGGAGATTCGGCGGGCCCGGCGCAGCCGCCTCACCCTCAACCCCAATCTGCGCTCCCAGACCTCGACGGTTGCCCCTTACTTCTACAGCACCGTCTTCCAGGAGCTGCGGCAGCTTCTGGGCCAAGACCTCTCGGCAGAGGGCAACTTCATCATCGAGACCACACTGCATTTGCCCTACCAGCGGCTGGCGGAGCAGGCCCTGGCCCAAACGGTGCGCGAGGCGGGCTCCCGCCTGGGCTTCAGTCAGGGTGCCCTAGTCAGCCTCGACAGCCGCAACGGCGAGATCTTAGCTCTCGTGGGCGGGATCGACTACAACGCCAGCCCCTTCAACCGGGCTACCCAAGCCCAACGGCAGCCGGGATCCACCTTCAAAGTCTTCACCTACGCCGCCGCCCTCAGCCAGGGGATCCCGCTTTCGCAGGTGCTCTCCTGTGAGCCGCTTACTTGGGGCAACCTCACCTTTCAGGGCTGCCGCTCGGGAAGTACCCCCATGGACTTGGCCCGCGGCTTGATCCTCTCCGAAAACGTAATCGCCCTGCGGTTGGCCCAACAGGTGGGTCTGGAGCAGGTGGTGGCCATGGCGCGGCAAATGGGGATCCAATCCCCCTTGCAGCCCTATCCTTCCCTGGTACTCGGCACGATGGAGGTGAACCTGCTGGAGCTGACCGCGGCCTTTGCTCCTTTGGCCAATCGCGGCCTTTGGTCCAGGCCCCACACCATCCGCCGCATCCTGGATAGCAGCGATTGCGCCAACCCCGACGACTTTCGCACCTGCCGCGAGATCTACCCAGGCCGCGAGGATCCCCGCTCGCAGCGGCTGGTTTTGTCGGCAAGCGTCGCCCAGCAGATGACCGCCGTATTGCAAGGCGTGATCCGCTCCGGCACCGGCACCGCCGCTCGCCTTGGGATCGGAGAAGCGGGCAAAACCGGCACCACCACCGCCAACAAGGATCTGCTCTTTATCGGCTACACACCCAACCCGCCTCTGGTAACCGGCATTTGGCTGGGCAATGATGACTCCAGCCCAACGCGAGGGAGTAGCGGCATCGCCGCTCAAACTTGGGGAAGTTACATGAAGCAAGTCATTCAATAGCTCGCCAAAGCCAATCAGACAACTCCACATCCCGACAACTCGACAAATAGACGCTTTGCCTCCCTCACCCCCAGCCCCTCTCCCCCAGCCCTCACCCCCGGCCCCTCTCCCAGAGGGAGAGGGGAGTTAGAGCGGCGCGTCCGCGACAGCGTTGCGGAGCAATAACGACGTAGAGAAACGTTTCATTGCTATCTGAAATGGCTATAAGCTGGAAAAGGCTGTAACCTAAGCCGATTAAGTCTTCGGGCTGTTGTCAGAACTGTCTCTGAAGTCCGAGTAACAGAAACGGGGAAGATCAGCAGGATTTGCGGAGAATGGTCGCGATCTGGATTAGGGCTTCTTGAAACACCTCTCGCTCTGGCTGACCTTGCTTGAGCTGGTATTCCAGTTGCAAAAGTTGCTGCATTGCCTTCAGCAGAGCTGCGCTTTCCAGGGATCCCACCTCTTTCTGTAAAAAGTAAACTCGGTTGGGGTTGGCGATCTCTGCTTTTTGGGCGATGACTTTGGGATCCCGTTCTCCCTCCTCCAGCAGCAGCCGTACCCACAGCCAGGTGCGGAATTGGCCCACCAACACTGCCAGGATCTTCAGGGCCGGCTCGTTGTGATCCAGCAGATGGGCCAGGATGGGCAGGGCCTGATCCAAGTTGCCCTGGCGCAGGGCGGCCGCCAGTTGAAAGCTGTTGTAGGCGCTGGCGGGAACCAAGGCCTCGATTTGCTCAGGGGAGATGGGATCCTCTTGAGCGGCTGTAAACAGAGCCAGCTTTTCCAATTCCATCGCCAAGCGGCGGGAGTCGTTGCCCACCGCCTCGGCCAACTTCTGGGCTGCCGCCGGGCTGAGCTTGAGATGCCGTTGCCGGGCTTCGCTGTATACCTGTCTAAGAATGCCCTCTTCATCCCAGGGAGGCAGTTGGGGAAACTCGCGGACGATGGCCACTTTCTTGAGGATTTTGGTGGATTTGAGGCGTCCGTCCGGCTTGCTGCTGCTGGTTAACAGCAAATGTGTCGTGGGGGGCAACTGGGCCAGGGTGCGCTCCACTGCTTCCCACAGCTCTTCCGGGCAATGTTGGGTGAGTGTCGTCTCCTCCAGCCAAACCAGGCGGGCGTTGGATCCCAGGGGCGGCGTCATGGCCTGGCTGAGGCCGACAAGCGTCGATTCCGGTGGCAGGCGATCGTAATTAAAAGCAGCCCAATCGGGATCCAGCACTTGATCCCGCAACTGCTGCACCGCCTGCATCAGCCGATAGGTGTCATCTCCCCAGTAAAGGTAGACGGGCATAATACCCTAGCCCCCTCATCAACGCTCTGGCTGGATCCCTGGCCAACCTGTTTGATTGAGGCGGCTGCAGATCCCAGCAAGTTGCTCAGCCTCCGCAGAGCCGCCACTGCAACTGGTCTCCAGCCCTTTTCCGTGGTTTCTCTAGGCGTTATTTTACGTAAATCAACGCGCATGCTCCCGCCCTTTGTCCGGGATCCCCCAGAAAAAACCGGGCCAGGTTCAAGCCTCTTCCCTCTCTCTGAAAAAAGGTGCCAGCTTTGCATGATCTTTGATTTGGCCCTAGCTTGGCAAATTCTGTGTTCCCACTGAAGAAAGATCATCAATCTTCTCCTAGATTGAGCTTAGGGATAGGCATCGGGAGGGGGTCGCGAACGATGGACACCATTGGCGAACTGGAGTTCAAGGTACAGGTTCTGGCTCGCTGCCTGGGATCTGCTTTGGGTTTAGGCCGTCCTACCCGTGTTCAGATTCATTATTGCGATCCTCAAACCTTGAATGCAGACAAATCGGGATCGGTGATTTCTCCTTTCAATTCCCAAGAAGTTAAAGGATCTCAGTTTCGCCCGTTGGCCTCGGTTGCCTAAGTGATGTTTCGAGCTTGGTCTCGACAAGGCTATCAAAATCTCTGGATACCTCTCGGCCAAAAAGAGACGGGTGAGCAGTTTAATGGGGGGATAATTCCCCCCAAAGTTGTTTCGTCTTGGGCTGCCTCTAAAACAACCAGCCCTGAAGCCAAGCCCAGGAAGAAAAGATTAGCCTTCTAGAAAGGGGATCCCTCTTGCCTTCCCGCCCTTGCTCCTGTCCGCTGGGGATATAAACTCGGAAGATGAGCTGAAGCCTAGGGTGTTGGAAGGGGTCATGCAACGAGCAACGCAAGCATGGCGCGGCCTGCTGCTGCGGGATTTCTCTATCGAGTCCTGGTGGCAGGGCAGCCTTTTGAGCCGAGTGTCGGGATCCCTGCGGCAGTGGGGCAAAAGCAGCCGGCTCGTCCAAACCTTGGATTGGATCGGTTTGGGCCTGGTGCTGCTCTACTGGTTTTTTTCGGCCCAAAGCTCCACCGGCATCCTAGGTCTGATTTTGCTGGCTATGGCGGCGCTTGTGGTCTTGGGCTGGCTGGTGGAAACCCCGAATTGGCTGCCCGTCCATCTGCCCCTAGGCCTGTTTTGGGGCATAGCCACCCTGGCCACAATCCTGTCGCCGGTTCCCTATGCAGCGCGGGACGGCTGGCTGAAGTTGACGCTCTACCTGGCCGGCTATCTGCTGCTGCAGCGTCTGCTTCGCCAACTGCAGTTCCGGGATTGGATCGTCGGATCCCTGCTCTTGGTCAGCTTGGGGATGGGGGTCTATGGCCTGCGGCAATACTTTTACGGGGCTGCCGAGCTAGCCACCTGGGTGGATCCGGAATCGGGCTTGGCAGGCCTGACGCGGGTGTACAGCTTTCTGCGCAACCCCAATTTGTATGGGGGCTACCTGGTTCCGCTCCTCCCTCTGGGGCTGGCTGCCATTTGCATCTGGCCGGGCTGGGGGATCAAGCTCTTGGTTGGGTTTACAACTGCCGTCAACTTCATCTGCCTGATGCTGACCTACAGCCGCGGCGCCTGGATTGGCGGCCTAGCAGCGCTGGGAATGATGGCGGTGCTGCTGGCGCAATGGCAAACCCCCCACTTGCCAGCCCGTTGGCGACGTTGGACGCTGCCGGCTCTGTTGGGAGGGGGGGCAGCCACGTTGTTGCTTGCGATCGTAACAGTACGCCCCCTGCGGCTGCGGGCTCAGAGCCTCTTTTGGGGACGGCTGGACACCAGCAACAATTTTCGCCTCAACGTCTGGGCCGCCGCGCTGGACATGATCCGCGACTTTCCCATCTTGGGGATCGGCCCCGGCAATGTCGCCTTCAACCGCGTCTATCCCCTCTACCAGCGGGGCAACTTCAGCGCCCTTGGGGCCTACTCGGTGCCGCTGCAACTCGCCGTGGAGACAGGCTTCATCGGATCCCTGGCTTTTGCCTGGTTTTTGTTGGTGCTCTGGGATCACGGCTGGAGAGGCTGGAACACTTTGCTCAGCTCCCGGGATCCCGAGGGCCTGTGGGTGGCAGCAGGCTTAGCGGCTTGCACCGGCATGATGGCCCACGGCCTAGTGGATACCATCTGGTACCGTCCCCAGGTACAAATGCTGTGGTGGCTGGCGGTGGCCCTCGTCACAGCCAGTCTGGGTTCTCCTCGATCCTCAACGGCCGCTGAAAGACCCAGCTCGTGAGATGCCGGCGCGGACTTCTTAGAGTGGCCCGGGCTTGGCCTTCTGGTCTTGACGAGAGCAAATCTAGAGTGGTAAGCATTCTCAGTAGAGGAACGAAAATGTATCTAGATTTACAATTTGCAGGTTTTAGTAGTGTTAGAAATTAGCGGAATTGCTGGGGATATGGGAGGCCAATGAAAAAGATCGAAGCTGTAATTCGGCCCTTCAAGCTAGATGAGGTGAAAATTGCCCTGGTCAACGCCGGCATCGTCGGCATGACGGTGAGCGAAGTGCGGGGTTTTGGTCGACAAAAGGGACAGACCGAGCGCTATCGGGGATCCGAGTACACGGTAGAGTTCCTGCAAAAGCTGAAGGTGGAGATCGTGGTCGAAGACGACCTGGTGGACACGGTTGTGGAGAAGCTGATCGCGGCGGCTCGCACCGGCGAAATCGGGGACGGCAAGATTTTCATCAGCCCTGTCGAGAAGACGATTCGCATCCGCACCGGCGAACTCAACCAGGACGCCCTGTAGAGAAGGTGAAGGTCTTGGAGCCTGGGTAGCTCGACCCGAGTCCCAGGCTGGCTTGCAGTGGGCAAATGAGGGATTTTTGCCCTATCTACTAGTGCGTTGTGAAAAGTACCGTCACTTTAGGTAAGTCGAAAAGCATGTCTACAACGATGATCCAAAAGCATAAGAACCCGCTACCTCAGCGGCTTGGGCGACTGGCCAAGTGGAGTCTAACTGCTGCTCTGACGATTTCGCTGGTTTTCCTATTGGGCCAGGGGAGTGCCTTCGCCCAGGACGCGGAAGTCGTACAGGAACATGCTGACATTGTCTGGACACTGGTGGGGGCAGCCTTGGTGTTCTTCATGCAGGCGGGGTTCGCCATGGTGGAGACGGGCTTTACCCGCGCCAAAAATGCCGCCAACATCATGATGAAAAACCTGATGGACTTTTGCATGGGCTGTTGCGCCTTTTGGTTCATCGGGTTTGGCCTGATGTTTGGAGAAAATACTGGCTTCTTTGGCAGGAGCTGGTTTGCTTTCAGTTGGCAGCAAGCCCACGAAGCAGGGGATTGGCCCTTCACCTTCTTTGTCTTCCAGATGGTGTTTGCCGCCACCGCTGCCACCATTGTTTCCGGGGCCATGGCGGAGCGCACCAAGTTCGTGGCCTACCTCATCTACTCTGTCGTCATCTCTGGGCTGATCTACCCCATCTCGGGGGGCTGGGCTTGGAATGGGCTGTTTGGCGACTACAACGGTGGCACTAGCGGCTGGCTGGAAAATCTGGGCTTCATCGACTTTGCCGGTTCGGGCGTAGTGCATTTGGTGGGGGGCGCTTCCGCCTTGGCCGGGGCCATGGTGCTTGGCCCTCGCATCGGCAAGTACGGCCCCAACGGCGAGCCGCGGGCGATTCCCGGCCACAACCTGCCCCTGGGGATGCTGGGAGTGTTTATCCTCACCTTGGGTTGGATTGGGTTCAACGCCGGCTCGACCACAGCCGCCAGCCCCGATATCGGCTGGATTGCCATGAACACGCTGCTGGCAGCTTCGGCAGGGGCCATTGGGGCGATGATCACCTGCTGGGCGCATTTTGGCAAGCCGGATATGACCTTTGCCGCCAACGGGGTGCTGGGCGGCTTGGTAGGGATCACCGCTCCTTGCAACACTGTCCACCCTCTGGGAGCTTTGATCATCGGTTCGGTGGCCGGGATCCTGGTGGTCATCTCGGCGGTGATTCTGGATACGGTGCTGAAGATTGACGACCCGGTGGGCGCCGTTTCGGTACACGGCACCTGCGGTATTTGGGGGGTGTTGGCAGCCGGGATCCCTTGGTTTGCCCACGCCGATTCAGGGGTGACCTGGGCGCAATTTGGGGTACAAGTTGTGGGCGCTCTAGCCTATTTCTTCTGGCCTTTCCTCACCTGCTTGATCCTGTTTTTGATCCTCAAGGCAACCGTTGGCCTGCGCACCAGTGCCGAAGAGGAGCTGGCCGGCTTGGATGTGGGCGAGCATGGTAACGTGGCCTACCCGGATTTTGTGATTGCTTCCGCCGAGTTGGACCAACCTTGAGGCGGCACCCCGGCTCTGAGGGGGATCCAGCGGCACCAATCGCCACTGTCAACGATGAGGAGGGCCAAGCCTGGCCCTCCCTGGCTGTAAACTGGGATGCGGTTGGATGCACTTTTGGATCCCATGCACCTGTTGATCCCGGCGGCCGGGAGTGGCAAGCGGATGGGGGCGGCGGTCAACAAGCTGTTGCTGCCACTTTTGGGCCAGCCCATCTTGGCTTGGACGTTGCAGGCGGCGGATCGGGCCGGTTCCATCGAGTGGATCGGCATTCTCTCCCAGCCCGGCGATTGGCCGGCCATGGAGCAGATCCTGGCGTCCATCGAGCTGTCCACGCCGGTGCAGCTTCTGCAAGGAGGGGCGACGCGGCAGGAGTCGGTTTACAGGGGAGTGGAGTATCTCTATGGGCGGGGAACGGTGGAGCGGGTGCTAATTCACGATGGAGCTCGCTGCTTGGCCACCCCTGAATTGTTCGATCGCTGCAGCGCCGCTCTGGAGCAGGTGGACGGCTTGATTGCGGCGATCCCTGTCAAGGATACGATCAAAGTCACCGAGACCGGCCCCAAGGGGATCCAAATCCAATCGACACCGGAGCGCAGCCGGCTGTGGGCAGCTCAGACACCGCAGGGGTTTCGCCTGTCGCTCTTGTGGCAAGCCCATCGGGAGGCGCTGGCCCAGGGGTGGCAGGTAACCGATGACGCAGCCCTGTTCGAGAACCTGGGTTGGCCGGTTTACATCGTGGAAGGGGAGGAGTCTAACCTGAAGTTAACCACCCCCTGGGATCTGGTGCTGGCCGAGCAAATTCTACAGCAGCGCCTCGAGCTGGCGCGTTAGCTTAATCCCTTACTCTCTGTCGCCCTCACCCCCAACCCCTCTCCCAAAAGGAGAGGGGAGTTTTGGGGGATCGGCTGCTGTTAGGATGCAGGCTGCTGGGGCGAGAGGAGAGCAGATGAGCGAGGAGACTTCGTCCTACTGGCCTGTGCACATTGTCGGCGCCGGCCCCGGGGATCCCGAGCTGATTACCCTGCGGGGCCAGAGAGCGCTCGCGGAAGCAGATGTAGTATTCTACACAGGCTCTTTGGTGCCGGAGGGGCTGCTGACCCATTGTCGCCCTGGGGTGGAGGCCATCGACACACGAGCGCTCACTTTGGAAACGCTGCTGCCCCAGATGGTGGAGCGGGTCAAGGCAGGGCTGCGGGTGGTGCGGCTGCAGGATGGGGATCCGTCTCTTTACGGTGCTCTGCACGAGTTGCTGATTCGGCTGGCGGAGGCCGGGATCCCCTTTGAGATCGTGCCGGGGGTGAGCGCCTTTCAACTGGCAGCCGCCCGTCTGCAGGTGGAGCTAACGGTGCCGGAGCTGGTGCAGACGATTATCCTCACCCGCGCCAGCGGTCGGACGCGCGTGCCGGCAGCGGAAGCCCTGGCCAGCCTGGCGGCCCACCGCGCCTCTTTGTGTCTCTACCTGAGCGCCCGCCATGTGGAACAGGCCCAGGCGGATCTCCTGACCCACTATCCCGCCGATACCCCGGTGGCCATTTGCTACCGTCTGGGCTGGCCGGACGAGCGAATCTGGCTGGGATCCCTGGCGGAGATGGCGGCCCTCACCCGGCAAGCCAGCCTGGAACGCACCGTGCTCTACCTCATCAGTCCCGCCCTACGGGGCTTGGCAGGAGCCGGCTCGGCCCGCTCGCGGCTCTACAGCCCTGACCACGCCCACCTCTTCCGCCCCAAAATTGGCCGGCGGGCCCATTTGTAACAGACTCTTTCAGTATATTGACGGATGACGGCAGGCTGAACATAATGACGATGAGGCAGCAAGATGAGGTCAAATACTTTGGCTTCTGGCTGCAGGGCGCCCATCTTTGCCAAAAGAAGTGGATCCCTTTTGGGGTTGTTGCAAGACTTTTTTTCTCCCTCTTTCTAGCCTTATGCTTATGGATGACTCATCTGCTGCTCGCAGCGCGGCAACCCTGATCAAGACTTTGCAGAAGGCCCTTGCTCCCCTGCCAAGCCGTTCGGCGCTGAAACAAGATGTCCTTTACCTGATGGTGGAGCTCCCACAGCAGGGACTGTTCAGCCGCTCTATGGTGTTGCAGCGGGTTGCCGACCAATTGGAAGGCGCGCCGGTGCAGGGAGTCAGCCAACTGGTGGTGTACGGTCGGCTGCAGGGAGAAACACAGCCGCAGTGGAAAAAAGTCTTCTATTTGTCTTCTGGGAAAAGCGGTGCCGACGCCACGCAGATTGTATTGCCGGACGCCAAGATTTCCGAGATCAAGGTGCTGGATGCCCAAAAACCTGTTGTGGATCCCGATGGCAGCTCTGATTTTCGCAAAGTTAAAACTCTAGAGGCGCCGGTTCCCAAAACCCAGAAAGAGCGACGCTCAGAGCCTGACCCAAGTCAGTCTCCTGCTGCTCATGCCTCTGCACAGGCCCAAGCTGGGATCCCGACCTCTCCGCCCACGACTGCCCCTGCTCGCCCCAGTTCTCCCATCAGCCTTCCGGTCAACGTTCAGGCGCTTGGCCAGCAGTTGCACCAACCTACCCTACGACCCTTCCTGGGGGGAGCCCTGGCTTTGTCTCTCCTGCTGGGGGCCGGGTTGGTGGTGCATTCTTTCCGGCAGCCCGACGTCCCTGCCCGGGCCAGATCGCTGGGAGTAGGGATCCCTCTGTTGATCCTGGCTGCAGGGGGGAGCTGGCTGGGGTGGAAAGGCCGGCGTGCTGTCAACACCTTTAAGCGAGAGGGATCCTCTGATCCTTTTGCAGAAGGTTTGTCCTTTTTACAAGCCAATCAAGTTCCTGAGGCAGTGGAGCGGTTTCAGGAGGCCGTGTCCCTCACCCAGGGATCTGCTCAAGTTGAGATCCATAGCCTGCTCGGCCAAGCCTGGGCCGAGAAAGGCAACTGGGCAGAAGCCTTGGCCCAGCAACAAAAGGCCCTTGAGTTGGATCCCCACTTCAGCCAGGCCCACCTCCGTATTGCTCAAATTCGCCTCAAGTTGGGGCAATGGGACGAGGCGATCGATTCCTGTTGGTCTGCTTTGGAATTGAACGATCGCCTGGGCCTGGCCCACCACCTGATGGGGCAAGCGCTGATGCGCAAGGGCCAGTTGAAAGCGGCAATAGCAGCTTTTCAAACCGCCCTCAATCTCGATCTGGATCCCGAATTAGCCGCCGCTGTGCGGGTGGATCTGGGCTTGGCCATGGTTCATGCGGGGCGTCTGGCCCAGGCTGGCCAAGAGTTCAGCCAGGTGCTCCTCTCCGGCAGCTCCTCCAAGCTCCAGCAGGGCCGCGCCCACTACGGGCTGGGCTTGGTCTTAGCGGCCCAGGAGCAGCACAACGAAGCCATCAAGAGCTACCAGCGAGCTCTGGGGCTGGTGCCCAACTTGCCTGAGGCGGTTGCTGCCATCGGCTTGTCCTATTTGGGTCAAAAACACCGCGACGCCTCCGGGCGCAAGTTTGTCTGGCCCCAGCAGGTGCAAGAGGCTGTGCAACAGTTTGAACAAGCGTTAAGAGAACACCCAGATTTGCCCGAAGCCCACTTTGGCTTGGGGGAAGTGGCCCGTATCAAGGGGGATCTGAGCTCGGCGGTGTCCAGCTATCAACGGGCGATGCGCAGCAACGGCAGCTACGGCATGGCCCACTATCGCGTGGGATCCGTCTTGGCCCGCCAAGGCAAGCTGGAGCAGGCCATCGATCACTTTCGCTCGGCTTTGGAAATTTCTCCCAACTTCCCCGAAGCCAGAGGGAGCCTGCAGCGGCTTCTCTCCAAGCAGATGGAAGAGGTGCATACCGACCTACTGCCCGTGTAAAGATGGGAGCTGATCGACGCTGAGGGATCCCGGTTGCCGCCCGACAAGATGCGCGCCCGCCTGCGAGAGGTTGCCGCTCCAGCCATGAAGGGATCCCTGCCCACCGTGGTCTTGGCCGGATGTGGCTATGGAGCCATCGATGCCCTGCGGGCCCTCAAAGGGCAAGCGCGGGTGATCGCCATCAATCCCCGCCCCTACATCGTCAACTCGGGCATGTCCACGCGGCTGCTGAGCGGTCGGTTTTCCCTGGATCTGGTGCGGATCCCGCTGCTGGAGCACATTCAAGCCAATGGCGCCCAGTTTCTGCAAGGACGAGTAACCCACATTCACCCGCAGGCGCAAACCCTGACCCTGGAAGGCGCAGGCGGGAGCCAAACCCTTGCCTACGATTACCTGTTGGTGAATGTGGGGCGGGAGCTGCGGGCCATCGACGGGATGCAACATGCTTTCGCCATTCGACCGGCAGAGCAACTGCTGGCCGCCCAAACCCGGATCCGGCAGTGCTGGCAGCGGGCGGCTCAGGGGGATCCGACGCCGGGCCTGCTGACCTTTGTGGTGGTGGGGGGAGGTTGCACCGGCACAGAGCTGATGGGAGAGCTGTACGACCTCTGCCGCGAGATGAGCGCAGCAACGGGGATCCCTTTGGCGCGGGCCCGCCTGCTCCTGATCCATGGCCAGGCCCATCTGGTCGAGGGCTTCTCAGAACGCTTCCGCCAGGAGGTGGAAAGGGAGATCCGCCGCTTGGGGGTAGAGATCTGGGCGGAGCGCCGGGTAAAAGCCTTCGGGCCACAGCAAGTTTGGCTAGAGGATGGCAGCGAGCTGGTGGCCCAGACCCGCCTATGGGCGGGTGGGTTGCAGGCGCCCGCCTGGCTGAGAAGCTGCGGCCTGCCGCTGGGGCCGACGGGATCCCTGCTGGTGGATGAGTGCCTGCGGGTGCAGGGGGCAGAGCGCATCTTGGCCTTAGGGGACTGCGCCGACTTTGTCTGGGGATCCCGTCTCTTGCCCAAGATCGGCGTGTACGCGGTGCGCCAGGGGCCGATTGCAGCACAAAACCTGCTGCGGCTCATCCGCGGCCAACCCCTGCTTCCCTACCGACCCCAGGCCACTGTGTTTGTCTGCGTTACGGTGGGAAACCGGGTTGCCGTCGCCGAGAAGGGCAGGTGGGTCTGGCGCGGCTACCTGGCCACGCTGCTGAAAAACCTGTTCGATTGGCTCTACATGCGCCAACGCAAGCCCGTGCGCTGGCAGGCGTTTTTCTACTAAATCTCTACAGAGAACGGGGTTAAGATTAAGTTACAGATTGGCCGGAATGGGCTAGCTTCCTCGGCTTCTCGATCTCGACCCTATCGCCCTTCAACCCTCAAAAGCTCTTGACGCTCTCCGGCCCAAGCAGCGACCAAGCGGGAACAACAATGCCTCTCGATAACCTGCGCGGACTCTATCAGCAAGTCATTCTGGAGCGGTACAAAAAGCCCCGCAACTTCGGCAAAGTGGATCCGGTTCATCGCCACCAACGCGGCTACAACCCTTCCTGTGGCGACACCATCGACCTCACCTTGCAACTGGATCCGGATCAAGAGCGAATTGTCGATATCAAATTCGAGGGCGAAGGCTGCGCTATTGCCCTGGCCTCTGCCGATCTCATGGCTGACGCCGTGCGGGGGCGCACCATCCCCGAAGCGTTGCAGTTGGTGGATCACTTCCAAGCCATGATGCGCGGCGGCGCTGAGTTTCCGCGGGAGCAGCGGGCCTTGAACGCCATGAAGGGAGTTGCCCAATTTCCGGTGCGCATCAAGTGCGCCAACCTGGCCTGGCATGCCCTCAAACACGCGCTGGAATCGCCCGAACCCAGTGGATCCCCGGACAACCCAGATTTTGTGAGCAACGAAAACACCGACTAGGTTTCGAGCTCTGAGCGGTAACGTAAGGGATCCCTGTTATCCAGGAAACTCCGAGGATCAGGGATGCCAGGGTGCCTCTTTGGCTCGTCTGGGAGCCAATGGCCTCAGCAGCAAGCCCTTCAACGCCGCCACTCTGGCCGCCGCAATCGCGGCTCTGCTGAGCTGGGATCCCTGAACCTGCCCCCCCCAGATCCGTAGGATCCCCGCCGCTATCCGCCAAATGGCGTAGAAAAATCCTATAAATCGCGTACGTAGATCCTCGGTGTTTTACGTTTTTTTACGGATATCCAGGCTATAATGAGGACGTGAACGTTGGAAATACGGAGGAAACGCAGATGCAAGCTGGTGTCGATCTAACGCTAGACTACCGTACTTACCGCATAGCGGCCCTGTTGAGCGAGAGCTTTTCTTTGGGAGCACTGCTGGGAGTATCCCTCAAGTGGCAGGGTGAGGCCTCTTCTGAGGACGAGCCGCGGGCCGGAGTTTCCCGCCTCTCGCTGGAGCAGATTAAGCAGCGCTATCTCGTTCCTCGGCGCAAGTAACCGGGACTCTCGAAGCAACTCTCTCAAACGGAAACGACCATGAATACCTCTCTCGATTTTCTCCCTGTTGCTCCGGCCCCTAGTATCGCAGAAGTCGTGGAGCAAGTTTTCCGCAGCGGCCTTCTCAGTTGGCATCAAGAAAACCTCATCAACGAGCTGCTGTTTCAACGGTATTACTCCGAGGCCGACCTGGAAATGCTGGATCGCCTGACTTTGGCGTTGCTAAATCGGCAAATCGAAGTGGAAAAAAGTTTTGTAGCAAAAGCTGCCTGACCGCCAAAACGCATCAAGTTCCTCCAAAGCAACAGGGGATCCTCTGCGGATCCCCTTACCTGTCGATTGAGCTAGAGTCTCCTCAGCAAACGCCGAGGAGTTCTGGGCTGCAGCGGCCGGGTGTGAGGGCTAGACCGCGACGGTCTTCTTCACCTGAGCTGCCAAAGCGCCAGAAGCATACTTGGCTGCCATCTCATCCAAGGTAACCACCGGAACCTTGGTGCCATGGCCGGCACAGCCGAAGGCGATGTAGCGCTCAGCGCACACTTTTTGCATTTCCTTAATAGAAGGCTTGAGGAAAGAGCGGGGATCAAAGTCTTTCGGATTTTCGGCCAGGGCGCGGCGCACGGCAGCCGTGATGGCCAGGCGGTTGTCGGTGTCGATGTTGACTTTGCGCACCCCGTTTTGGATGCCCCGCTGAATTTCTTCCAGCGGCACGCCGTAGGTCTCGGGGATGGAGCCGCCGTACTGGTTGATGATGTCGATCAACTCCTTAGGCACCGAGGAGGAACCGTGCATCACCAGGTGGGTGTTGGGCAGGCGGCGGTGGATCTCGGCGATGCGCTCCATGTCGAGAATGTCGCCGGTGGGCTTGCGGGAGAACTTATAGGCGCCGTGGCTGGTGCCAATGGCTACAGCCAGCGCATCCACCTGAGTTCGCTCCACAAAGTCCACCGCTTGGTCGGGGTCGGTGAGCAGTTGGTCGTGGCTGAGGGCCCCTTCAGCACCGTGACCATCTTCTGCTTCGCCACGGCCTGTCTCCAGGGATCCCAGGCAGCCCAGTTCCCCTTCCACGCTCACCCCAATTGCGTGGGCCACTTTCACCACTTCGGAGGTAACGGCCACGTTGTACTCGTAGCTGGCCGGCGTTTTGGCATCTTCTTTGAGGGAGCCATCCATCATGACGCTGGTGAAGCCGTTGCGGATGGCAGAGTAGCAGGTGGCGGGGCTGTTGCCGTGGTCTTGGTGCATGGCGACGGGAATGTGGGGGTAGGTCTCCACCGCCGCCAGGATCAGGTGGCGCAAAAAGTGCTCGCCCGCATACTTGCGTGCCCCTCGAGAGGCTTGCAGGATGACCGGACTGTTGGTTTCATGGGCAGCTTGCATGATCGCTTGGATCTGCTCCATGTTGTTGACGTTGAAAGCCGGAATGCCGTAGCCGTGTTCGGCGGCATGATCCAGCAGCGTCCGCATTGCAACGAGAGCCATCGGTTACCTCCTGAGGTGCTGACCTAATGCGTATAAGGTTTGCTTACCGTTGATCTTAAGATACTTTTTACGTTTTGGCGGATAAGCCGCCGGCGATCTGCGTATCTTGCCGAGGGATCTTTGCAACCATTGGCCGTGAGGCTCGCGCTCAGACGCAACAGGCCCACCAACCTCTCCAGATACAGTAGGAAAGGGCCGGGAGGGCAGGACTTTTCCCATCGAGGAAGGCTCTGCCCCTGCCTGACCATGTGTTCATATCGTTTCTGCATTGGTTGTCCGGAGGAATGAGAAGGTGCATTGCAATCCGTGGCCGGTCTTGGGCGCCAACCGAGGGAAGGCTCTATCCTGTGGGGGTAAACAACTGCCCTTGTCTCAAGGGAGAGGACTCCGACCCGCTAAGGCGATTGGTTTGGCCATAGCCTGCTGGGCGGCAGCGGGTCTTCGCTTGGCCGCTTGGGGGATCCCTGGGCAATCTCCGGATCAGGTGGCCGCCTGGGTGAGGGAGAATCCCGTGCTGCGGCCCCGTCCGGGCGAAACCCTGAACATCAACCGCGTGGAGCCGGATGGATCCCGGTTTACCTTTTTGGCCTCGGTGGCTCCGCCAGGACGGATCATCAACCCGCTGGATCGGGAGACGATTCGCTCGGAGCGCATGACCTTCTTTCGCCCACAAGGGCTGACGGCGGAAGATCTCTTTCAGGCGATTCGCGAGGTCTATGGGCCAGAGATTGCCGCCGATTTGGATCGGGCGGTGGAGGTGATCCGCTACCCGTCCCCAGAGGCCCTGGCGAATACTCCCGGCTATACCCTGGCCTTGGCCATTCAAGGCGTGGTGCTGCGGGGAAACCAATTCGTCTATTGGCTGGAGCTGACGCAAAACCCCGATGGCCGCGTGCAGCAAGGCCAGGTGTGGGTGTTTCAAGAGGAATGGCTGCCCAAGGTAGAAGGGGAGTTGGCGGAGCGCTTCCCCCTGCAGGTGATGACCCGTTGAGAACAAAGAGCCTGGTGCTCCCAGTCCTGAAGAGAAGGAGCGCCTGTTCAGGGGCGGCGGGAGCTGTTGACATCCAAGGCCGGCCATTCCACCCGTTCCACCTGGGGCCGAAAGCCCAGCCAAGGAGTGGCCAAGCGGGCAAATCGCTCTGGATCCCCGCTCACGCAGAAACGGTAGGGTTCCTCCTGGGCGGCGGCCGAGGGGCGGCGCAAGCCCCACAAGCTCAGTTCGCGGGCCAGGGATCGCACCAGCGCCACGCCGGGATCCACCCGTTTGACGGCTGGGGGCAGCAGGGATTTCAAGAGGGGATCCAGCAGCGGGTAGTGGGTGCAGCCGTAGACGAGGGTATCGATCCCCTGTTGCAACAGGGGCTGCAGGTAGCGTTCGGCCGCTTGCCGCAGGGCGGGGCCGTCCAACTGGCCGGCTTCGATGAGGGGGACGAACTCCGGGCAGGCCTGCTCCCAGCACTGGACAGGTTGGGGAAAACGCCTGCGATCCAGGGCGCTGTACTCCTGAATGGCCCTGGAGTAGGCGCGGCTTTTAACGGTGGCCGCCGTGGCAATCACCCCAATGCGGGATCCCTGAGACAAGGCCGCCTGGGCGCCCGGCAGGATCAGCCCCAGAATGGGCAGGGCGAACTCCTGCCGCACGTGTTCTAGGGCCAAAGCTGAGCTGGTATTGCAGGCCATCACCACCAGCTTCACCGGCTGCGCCTGCATCCACGTCAGAATTTGCCGCACAAAGGTCAAGATCTCCTCTGGGGAGCGTTCCCCATAGGGCAGCCGCGCCGTATCGGCAAAGTAGAGGAGCCGTTCCTGGGGGAGGCGGCGGCGCAAGGCTCGCCAAACCGTCAGCCCGCCCAAGCCACTGTCAAACACCCCAATTGGCCAACCGGGATCCGGATCCCAACGCATGCTCCGTTCTCCTCAACACCTTGGCTAAGCTGCTGTATCCTACCCTGCCTCTGAGGCTGTCGGCATCGCTTTCTGGCCCTCTCCCTGGGATCGGCTGCAGGACCTTAGCGGCTGCGCAGAAAGGCCTCAATGCCCTCGGCAATGGCCCGCGCCAAAATAGCCTGGTATTCGGCAGTAGCCAATTTTCGCCCTTCGGTTGGGTTGGTTACATAGCCCAACTCCAGCAGCACGGAAGGCATACCCACGGGCGTTTCCCGCACCATGAAAAAGCGGGCCCGTCGCACCCCCCGGTCGGCAGCGCCGGTGGCCCTCACCAAGCTGCGGTGCAGGATGGTGGCCAGCTCGGCGCTATCGGGCCGCAGGTAGTAGGTCTCGATGCCGTGGATGCCGGAGCGATCCAGGGCGTTGGCATGGATGCTCACCAATAGGGCAGCGTTGGCCTGAACGGCCATATCCACCCGCGGCTGCAGCAGCACTTCCCGGTCGTCGGTGCGAGTCATCACCACTCCATAGCCCCGCTCTTGCAGCAGTTGTCGTACCTGGTGGGAAACGGAGAGGACGATGTCCTTCTCCTGGATCCCATCCACTCCGATGGCGCCGGGATCCCGTCCGCCGTGTCCCGGATCGACGGCGATGACCGTCCGGCCCTGGGGTGGAGGAGGGGAAGCTTGGGCAGACGGTTGCCGCTGAGGTGTTGGCGGCGGGGCGTTGAGAGGCCGCAGCTCCAAGGTAATGCGGCGGGATCCCTGGCCGGGGTGGGGCTCAAACACATTGAACTCTTCGGCAGGTTGCACCAGAATGCTGACCGTGCGGGCATCTTCTTGCACAAAGCGGATCCGCTCCACCGGCCCCCCAACCGGCAAGCCGGGATCTGGCAAAGACTGGGGCAGGCGAGCCGGCGCCACGTTGATGCGGTAGCCGCCGCTTTCCGGATCCCAGCCAGCCCGGTAAAACAGGAACCCATCGGCGCTGATGATGAGCTGATTGCCCTGCAGCTCCACCGAGCGCAAGGTAGCCAGCGGCCCTTGGGGATCGCCCTGGCTGACCTCCGGCAAAAGGCTGGCCTGGTCAGCGCCACCGGCGGGCTGGATCCAGATCCCGCCCTGCTGCGGGTCGTAGCGGGCTTCCCAATCGCCACTCGAAGGATCCACATCCAACACCACCCGAGCAATCGTGGGCTCAAACTGCCCGATGCGCAGCCGCAAAACCCCCAGACGGTTGACGATGTAGGCTCGTTGGGTGAGGGCGGGGCTGAGGGTGGTGTTGAGAAAATCCACCACCACCCGATCCGGATCGAGGATGCGCCGCACCGTGGTGGCGGGGCTGCCCTGGGTGCGGATGAAAAAACCCTCCGCCTGCGGGGATACCCCCAAGATCTGATGGTCGGCACGGGAGGGAGCGGGGCTGCGGGGAGGTGGCGTCCGCGAAGGAGGGGACGCAGGATCGCGGGGGCCAGGGGGAAACAGCGGGGCGGCAGGCGAGGGTTGGCCGGCCTGGAGGAATTGAACAGCCCAGCGGGAGGGGCCGGCGGTGAGCAGTTGCAGTTGGTTGAGGCTGAGAGGCTGATCCGGCTGCAGATACAGCACAAAGCGGGTGATGGTCTCTGTGAGCTGGCTGATCTGCAGGGAGGCAACACGGCCTGGGAAAGTCTGGGTTTGGGGATCCCGTCCATAGCGGGTGTTGGGAAAATCCAGAACAACCCGCGGCGGATTCTGGAGCACAAACAGGAAAGGCCGCACCTCGCCCTGGGTGTTGACTTCCAGCCGTCCCTGCTGCGGATCGTAGTACCAACGGTCGATGTGAGATAGACCTGGAGCCGTGGTTGCCTGAGCCCGGACAGGTTGAGGGAGAAACACGCCTGCTCCGGTTAAGCTCAACAGCAGCATCGCCCCCCATATCTGCCTTGACCCTGGCTTGTCCAATTCGGGCATGACCCTCCATCCACTCCGCACACCTGCTGCCCTCAACTATACCAACCTCCCCCGGGAGCGGCCTGAGAGGGAGCGCAATTTCGCTCTTGCTGGCGGGGTTGGGGGATGATGGGTTCGCTCCTTATTTTTGATTTTTGGAGGTATCCTGGGATGCCCAGCCCACCGGATCCCCTCACCCTAGCGCGAGCTGGGGACAGCCAATCGATTGTGCGGGTTGTGCGGCTGGAGCTGCTGCGGCGACGCTGGCCCGGACGGGTGAACTTTGCCGATGAAACCCTGCACATCCACCTCACCGGATCCCTGCCCCAACAGCCATCTCTGCTCGTTGCCCAACTGTTTTTGATGGTGCAGCAACTGCGGATCCCGCGGCTGAAGCAAGTGGAAATTTGTGCTTACCGCGGCTCCCAATTGCTCTGGCAGCGCAGCCTCAAGTTGGGATCCCAGCAGCGTTGGGATCGCTTTTCTTTCGATAGCTGGGCGGTCAATATCTGGGCTTATCCGGTTGCATTTGCAGTGGCCCTGCTGGTAAACAACGTTGGCTTGTTGCAGGTGTTGCATTTGCCTTTACACATCTGGATTCACGAGTTTGGCCATGCCACCATTGCCTGGTGGAGCGGACATCCAGCTTTGCCCCTGCCCTTTGGCTGGACCAGTATCAGCTCAAAAGAGGATCCCTTTGTATACTTTGGGATCCTTTTTTTGCTGGCTTTGCTGTTCCGGTCAGCCCGCAAGGAACGGATCCGATGGCTGCAGGCGTTGGCTATTTTTCTGGCCTTGTTGCAGTTTTATATGACTTGGCTGCTGCCCAATCGTACCAAAGAGCTGCTGATTACCTTTGGCGGCGTTGGCGGTGAGTTTTATCTCAGCACCTTTTTAATAGCCAGCTTTTATCTTCGCTTGCCGGATCGTTGGCGATGGGATTTTTGGCGATTCATAGTGTTGGGAATTGCAGCCAGCAGCCTATGGAAAAGCTTTTGGCAGTGGCACACTATCCAATTGGGCCTGAACCAGATCCCTTGGGGAACTCTGTTTGGCGGGCAAGGAGATGCCAGTGGGGATATGAACCGCCTAAACTACGAGTTTGGCTGGAGTACCGATCGAATTATCCAAACCTACACTTTTTTGGGAAATTTGTGTGCCTTAGTCGTATTGAGCCTCTATGTCATATTCCTGTTGCGGGCAAACGATGAGATTTGGCTCTACCTGCGAGCAAGGCTCATCCTTTGGATGAATGGTTTGGGACACTTCGGCTCAGGCAAATGTCCTTAACAGCTTTTTCCAGCGTTATCTACTCCAGCCAAGGGAGCTACATCCCTCACCCCCAGCCCCTCTCCCAGAGGGAGAGGGGAGATCGACATAACGAGCCGTTTCATGGCTCTTGGAAATGGCCAGAACTTGATCGGATCCAGAAGGTGTTTTCAGACCGGCGATGGTCTGTCGAGCATTCGCTCTATGCTGAGGGATAGATGCACAGCAGCGGTGCCTTGCAATGTCAACCCCTTTCCCTTGGCCCTACCGCACCCCAGGGATCCCGGATTCTGCCTTTGAACGCATTCCAGGGATCCCGATGAGCCCTCGCGAGGTGCGCGTGTTGGTGCTGAGCCAGTTGCGCCTGGGAGAGAACCACTGCTTGTGGGATATTGGCGCCGGAACGGGCACGATTGCCATTGAAGCGGCTGTTCTGTGCCCCAAGGCTCGCGTGATCGCCATCGAGCGAGACGCAGAGGTGGTCAGCTTGATCGAGAGCAATTGTGAGAAATTTGGCCTCACCAACGTGCAAGTGATTCAAGGTACTGCCCCCGATTGTTTGCAACACCTTTCTCCTGCACCGGATCGCATCTGCATTGAGGGAGGCCATCCCCTACGGGAGATCCTGGAAGCCTGCTGGAGCCATCTCAATCCCAACGGACGGATCGTGGCGACAACCAACTCTTTGGATGGGCTCTACGGCCTCTCCGCCGGTCTGGCTGCTGTGCGGGCTCATCATGTGGAGGTCATTCAATCGGCGGTGAACCGTCTGGAACACCGCGGTCGGACTCAAATGTTGCTGCCGCTGGATCCCACTTTTGTTTTAAGCGGAGAAAAAATGAGCTAAGTTTTATATAACCTGTTTACATTTTTTGGTAAATCTTTTCTCAAAGCGACAGACAAAATTAGATAGGTTCATCTCAGCTATCCTGAACCAGTAAGAAGGATGGGCCCATTCCAAACCTTAAGCTATGCCGATATTTCTCGAACTCAAACTCAAATCTGCTCTTATACCAGATTAAGAGAGCTGGGAAACCCCAATGGCTATGGACCAATTCCAACACCCCTTTCAGGAGTCACGGGAAGTCAAGCTGCGGCAACTGTTGATTCGAGAGCGCTGGCCGGAAATGCTGAAGGGCTGCCGGGCTTGCATCCATTGGGACGACTTCAAGCGACCGGAATGCTGTGGTGACTGCGGCATTGGGGATCGGCGCAGACAAGAGATAGCCAGAGAGAGCCCGCCCAGCAAATCCTCAGGAACTTAGGGATCCCAGCCGCTGTTGTGGCTTGTAGTAACGAGCGCCTCTCCCAGGATAGCTATGTCGTGGATCCCTAGAAAGACCCTCTTGGCCCACCTCTCAGAAGCCCATCCCAGGCCACCTCAACAGCAGCACCGGGATCTCTGTAAAGCTTTATACCCAAAATTCAGCGACAGGGTCGGAGACAACCCTCAAACCCTGATTTTTCCGCTGGCCTGGTCAATCTTTTGCTGGATCTCGGCGGTCGCTTCCCTGCGGGGAAGTGGAATTCATGGAAAGAACTAGGGCCGCCAGGGAAACTGGCGAAAGTTGGGAGGGCGCTTCTCCAAGAAGGCGCGTTTGCCCTCGGCAGCTTCCTCGGTCATGTAATACAGCAGCGTCGCGTCCCCGGCCAGCTCCTGCAGCCCCATCTGGCCGTCGCAATCGGCGTTGAAAGCTGCTTTGAGGCAGCGGATGGCCAGGGGGCTGTGCTGGAGGATCTCCCGCGCCCAGCGGATCCCTTCTGCTTCCAGTTCCTCCACGGGCACCACTGCATTGACCAGGCCCATCTCCAACGCCTGGGCGGCTGTGTACTGGCGGCAGAGGAACCAAATTTCGCGCGCCTTCTTTTGCCCCACCACCCGCGCCAGGTAGCTGGCCCCAAAGCCGCCGTCGAAGCTGCCCACCCGCGGCCCGGTTTGGCCAAAGATGGCGTTGTCGGCGGCAATGGTCAGATCGCAGATGAGATGCAAAACATGGCCCCCGCCAATGGCATAGCCGGCCACCAGCGCAATCACCACTTTGGGCAAGGAGCGGATGATGCGCTGCAGATCCAGGACATTAAGACGCGGGATCCCGGCCTCGTCCAGGTAGCCGGCCTCCCCCCGCACGCTCTGATCCCCGCCGGCACAAAAGGCATATTTTCCATCCGTATGCGGCCCGGCGCCCGTCAAGAGCACGACTCCAATATTAGGATCCTCCCGCGCATCCAGAAAGGCGTCGATCATCTCGGCAACCGTCTTGGGGCGGAAGGCATTGCGTTTGTGGGGCCGGTTGAGGGTGATCTTGGCGATGCCGTCGGTTTTTTCGTAGAGGATGTCTTCGTAGAGCTTGGCCGTCTGCCACATGGTGTCTTGGGGGTTCCTTTTCTTTGCCAATCCCTGCCCATTATCCGCGCTAACCGTCTGCCTGAACGAGGGATCCCAACAGCCCTTCCAGGGTGTACTCCTGCGCCTCAACATCCACCCGCCCCAAGATCTGCTTGCAGGTTGCTGCCGTTTTGGGGCCGATGGCGGCAATCTGCACCGGCGGATCCCAGACTTCAGGGCCTAGCCCCGCCTGGCGCAGGAGATGGGCAAAATGCTGCACGGTTTTGGAGCTGGCGAAGGTGAGGATATCCACCTGGCGCTCTTTGAGGGCCTCGAGCACTTGGGGATCCGCTGCTGCCGGACAGGCCGACTGGTAGGCCGCCACCTCCACCACCTCGGCTCCGCGTTGCCGCAGCCCCTGCACCAGCTCCTCCCGTCCTCCGGATTCGACGCGGGGAAAGAGGATGCGCTGCCCCTGCACTGGCTCCGGCCAAATGGGCAGCAGGGCCTCGGCCACAAACTCAGAGGGCAGCAAATCTGGGCGGATGCCGTACTGGGCCAGTACCGCCGCCGTTTTGGATCCCACCACTGCCACCCGCACAGGGTGGAGCGCCCGGCTGTCTCGCCCCTGCTGCTGCAACCGCTCGAAAAAAGCCTGCACGCCGTTGGCCGAAGTCAGCAGCAGCCAATCGAATTTCTCCAGGTCGGCAATGGCTGCGTCCAAGGGATCCCAGCTTGTAGGCGGCTGGATGACCAGGGCGGGCATTTCCAGCACCCGCGCCCCCTGAGCCTGCAGCAGCTCGCGCCAAGCCGGCGACTGCCCCTCGGAACGGGTGACCAGCACCGTTTTGCCTGCCAAAGGAGCCGGTGGCGGTAACGGTGGGATCCCTGGCAAAAACTCCTGCCGCAGCCGCACCACCTCGCCCACCACCAGCAGGCCAGGCAGCTTTTCTGGCTCCAACCCTTCCCCCTGTTGCAGCTCTGCCAGGGTGCCCACCCAAACCTGCTGCTCCGCCTGCCCCGCCCCCCAGATCACGGCTACGGCTCGCTCAGGCGGGATCCCGGCTGCCACCAACTGGGCCGCAATCTGCTGCCGCTGCCGGGATCCCATCAAGATCACCAACGTATCCAACTGGGCCAGAGCGCCCCAGGGCAGGGGCTCCAGCTCATGGGCGGTCAGCACGGCAAAGGCGCGGCTCAAGTGCTTATCGGTCAGAGGGATCCCTGCCCACAAAGGGCCGGCCAGGGCCGACGACAGACCTGGCCAGATCTCAAACGGGCAGCCCGCCTCCCGCAGGGCCTGCACCTCCTCGCGGGCACGGCCAAAGATCAAGGGATCCCCCGCCTTGAGGTGAACCACCTGCTTCCCTTCCCGGCAGCGCTGGATGAGCCAGCGGATGCCCTCCTGCAAGCTCGCTGCTTCGGAACGTCGCCACACCTGCGCCTGGGGGGGCAACTCCGCCAACAAGCGCTCGTCCACCAGCTCATCCACCCAAACGGCCTCAGCCCGCCGCAAGATCTCCAGCGCCCCTTGCGTCAGGCCGTCCCGCCCACCCAGCCCCGCCCCCACCAGATACACCTTGCCCATGCCGCACCCCTTCTCTTGCCCTCTACCTGTTGATCCTGCCGCAAAAGCGGGATCCCGCTCCCTTTGCAACTGTAGTCATTTCAAATAGCAACGAAGCGTTTCTCTACGTCGTCATTGACGTCGTTATTGCTCCGCAACGCTGTCGCGAACGCGCCGCTCTAACTCCCCTCTCCCTCTGGGAGAGGGGCCGGGGGTGAGGGATGGGAGAGGGGCCGGGGGTGAGGGATAGGAGAGGGGCCGGGGGTGAGGGATGGGAGAGGAGAGATACCGACATCCGGCTAGGGGCTATTTGGGCCAAGCTGAGGCAAAAACCACCTGCTTGCGAGATACTGAAAGCGTTGCAGTCTGAGGATCCCTGCCCATGTCTGGCACGACCGCAGAGCTCTGGCCCCGACGGCGCTTTCTAGCCAGTGGAGCTGCTCTAGTGACAGCAGCAGCGGGATCCCGCCGCTCCAGATCCCGGCCCCTGCGCCTGGTGACCAACTGGTATGCTCAGGCGGAGCATGGCGGCTTCTACCAGGCCCTGGCCCTGGGTATCTACGCCGACTACGGCCTGCAGGTGGAAATCCGCATGGGGGGAACGGCGGTCAACGTGTTGCAACTGCTGGCTGGGGGAGCAGCGGACTTTGTCCTCGGCGGCAGCCCCGACGCCCTGGCGGCCTTGCAATCAGGGATCCCCGTGCTCACCGTGGCCGCCTTTTTCCAGAAGGATCCCCAGTGTCTTTTGGTCCATCCGGGCGTGGGCATCGAGCGCCTGGAAGACTTGCGGGGCAAGCCCATCTGGGTCTCTCCGGGAGCCAACCTCACCTACTGGCCTTTCTTGCGGGCCAAGTTCGGCTTCAGCGACGAGCAAAAGCGCCCCTACAACCTCAGCCTCGCCCCCTTCCTGCTGGACAAATCCTCTGCCCAGCAGGGCTATGTCACCTCCGAGCCCTTCCGCGTGCGCCAGGAGGGCGGCTTTGATCCTGTTGTCTTCCTGCTGGCCGACTACGGCTATTCCCCTTATGCCACCACGCTGGAGACCACCCGCCCCTTTGCCGAACAGCACCCGGAGGAGGTGCGAAAATTTGTGGCCGCCTCCATCGCGGGCTGGCAAAGCTACCTGGAGGATCCCCGCCCCGGCAACCGCCTCATCCGCCAGGACAACCCCAACATGAGCGAGGCCCTTCTGGCCTACGCCCACCAAGCCCTAAAAGACTACGGCCTCCTCACCGGCGGCGACGCGGCCACCCTGGGGATCGGTGCCATGACCCACCAGCGCTGGCAGACCTATGTTCAGGAAATGGTGGCCCTGGGAATTGTCGAAGCTGGCCTGAATGCCCGCCAAGCCTACAGCCTCGACTTTCTTCCCGCTCCCGCCGCCTGAGTTACATCACCGCCAAGCTCTGCAGCCGCGGGGATCCCTGCATCGCCAGCTCATGGCGCCGGTGCATCTGCTCCGTCAGCAGGTAGGCCAGAGGCGGGCAGCCGCTCAGCCGCTGCCGCGGGTGGGGCAGTTGGTCGTTGCCGAAGGTGTGGCGGTACTCCTCCGAGTCGATAAAGGCATTGACCATGGCTTGAAAGCCCTGGTGGAGCAAGATGTCGTGGTAGGCGGCCACCTCCTCCTTGCTGGCCGGGGCCCGCCCCAAAAAGTGCTTAAAACCCTGCTCCACGCAGCGGGTGTTGCAGCCGGCACTGAAAAAGAGCTGCCGGTAGAGCCGGGATCCCCCAATTTGGCGAACCAACCGCTTGATCCCAATCCGACCCCGCAGAAAGTCCTGCTCGATTTTTTCCAGCTCTCCCGCCTTCTCGTGCTGGTAGGGCTGGCGTTCCAAAAGCTGTTGGTAGGCAGCCCGCAACAGGTTTTGCAACGTTTGCGGATCCCGCTGGCGTAGTTCCATAGCGATAGCTCCCAAGCAACGCGACCGACAAAAAGCGAACAAAAACCGATTAGACAAGAGGTCAACTTAAAGAAACAATGAAGATAGGGTTGCTCGATACACTTTTACAGTCGGCATTAACCAGATCCGAAAATTGTCAATGCCAACCCAAAATCCAATCGAGCAAAAGCCCTACTCAAGATTTATCTTGTCGATAAGTTGAACTGGGGAAGCTTGCGATAAATGTTTACAAGAAGGCCCCCAGTTTTTTCGAGTTTATGTGATTCTACTTTCCAGCTTTCTACATGGAGAAAATTTCCGTATTTATTCGTAGTTAAAGATTATGACATTTTGATTCTCTCAGCCTGGCCAAAATCCAGAATACGAGTAGGAACTGATTTTTCGCTTGCATTGCTTTTGCGGCAGGGCGTATCTGCCGGCAGAGTTTTTGTCTGCCTTGAAGTTGGGGATCCCACCTATGGTGAAACAAATCCGGCTAGATCCTCTATCCCGTGTCTCGGAGGTGGATACCTACAGCAATCTGCTGTCGGCCATTTTGTCGGAGGAGCTCCATGTCTCCAAGGAATGTAACGGCCGCGGCCTCTGCGCCACCTGTCATGTCTACGTCAAGGAGGGCATGGAGAGCCTCACCCCCATCACCCCCCGCGAGGCCAAAACCCTGGAGACGATCACCAGCGCCCGCAGCAATTCCCGCTTGGCCTGTCAGGCACGGGTGGTGGCCGATGGGGTGGTGGTGGAGCTGCCGCCGGGGATGTACGTGAACTCGCTGAAGGATATCGAGGTGCTCATCGGTCGGCGGGCCGAACAAGACTTGCTGCACCCCCGAACAGGGCGCGTTTTGGTGGAGGAGGGCAAGATCATCACCCGTTCCACGATCAAGCAACTGGAAAACGAAGACTTCCGCATCATCGGCAGCACCCTTGCCCAGACCCGCGAGGCCTAAGGGATCCCAACACTCTGCTTGGGTTCCTGCTGCAGTGGATCACGGCTCAGTTTTGTTGAGGAGAAAGCCATGGCCAGCGTTACCACTCGACCGGATCCCCGTCCCGCAGTCACCATGCCGGTGGGCCGCGACAAGCACGCCCACTACAGCTACCGCGATTTCTTCCGCTTTAACCGAGAGCAAGGCACGATCATCGACTGGAACAACACCCAAAACCTGCTGCTCAGCGAAGACTTCATTGTCGGCCTGCAGGCGGGCCTAGAGCGGGAAGTGGGCGATGCCTCTGCGGCGGTGATGTACACCATCGGCAGAGACTGGGGCAGCCGCGATGCCCAGCATTTTTCCCAGTGGTATGAGCGGGAGTACGGAGTTGGGGTCAAGCAGTCCAACCTTCTGTTTTTGCTGGAGACCTGGTGGTGGCCTTTTACGGCGCAAGGGTGGGGCAAGTGGGAGGTGGAAACCGAGTCCAAACAAAAAGGGTTCCTATTCATCAACCTGTTTGACTCGCTGGTGGCCCGCACCTTGGGCGATGTGGGCAAGCCGGTTTGTCACCTCTATGCCGGGCTATTTGCCGGATTTTTCTCTGCTATGACTTCCCGCGAGCTGGCCTGCATCGAAATCCAGTGCTACGCCATGGGGGAGACCTATTGCAAGTTTTTGCTGGGCGGGCAAGAGCGCATCGATGCCGCCAATTTCTGGGTGAGCGAAGGGGCCAGCGCCCGCGAAATCGAGCAGCGTTTGCACCAACTGTGAGGTCTGCCTGTGGCTTTTGCAGTCCTTCCCCCGCCACTTTGGAGAAACGCCCATGGTCACCCTCAACCTAGACACCGATCTGGACTTAACCCAGCCGCTGGCGGTGTTTTTACAGGGGTTGAACTGGGATAACCGGCCCTTGGCCAAAGCTCCCTTCGCTCCAGAATCGCTGTCGGACTCCCCCCTGTTCTTGGCCCAGTCGGTAGGGCAGTTTTTTGCCGGCTGCAATTGGTCGGGCGTCCGCCCGCGCCCTGAGCCACCGCCGGAGCTGCCGCCAGAGGATCCCTTTACGCTTGAGGATTTTGCCGCTTTGTTTGGTGGAGCCTTGCTCTAGCCCTGCTTTGCCCCAACTTGGGTTTTGCTTCCTCGAGCCGCTCGATCTTTTGACTCGTTTTGAGACTGGTTTTGAATCGGGTTTTTTAAGGAGACCTCACCCATGAATGACCTTTACCCTTGGCCGGAGCGCATTGCCGATCGAGAAGGGGATTACCTGACGCCCGACGATCTGCAGGATCTCATCCGCTACGCTCTCTCCTTTCAAGAGCGGCTGCATCTCTACCAGGTTTTGCAACAGCAGGAGATGGCATGGATCGAGAAGGTTCTGCAACAGCACGGGTACAGCGGTGAGGCAGAATCCTCTCTCACCCCCACTCAGCGCCTCTTGGCCCGGCAACTGGCCTTCTGCTTGCGCTCCCTGAGCCTGAGCTTGTTGTTGGGGGATCCCTTGCCCCTGCAGCAATGGAGGTGTGGGGCGATGGAACGGTATCTGGGTTTGCCGGAAGCGCTCCAGCAGTTGCAGGCGGTGGTGCAGGGATCCCTGCCGGCGGAGCAGCAGGGTTTGCTTGTCCCCTACTGGCAAGCGCTACAGGCTGTCTGCGCCCCTTCCCCAGAGCGGCTTGAGCCGGAATTTGCTCCTCAAACCGAGACTGCAGCTCCGTCGGAAGAAGCGCTCACCCTGATGCAAATGTTCGTCTAAACCAAGGGGGCTTCCTATGAATTCAATGGTCGCCGAGCTGATGCAACAAAGTGAGGGCCGCTATCTGCGCCCGGACGAGTTGAAAACCCTACACGCCTATGTGGAAGGGATCCCCAAACGAGTCCGCCTCTATCAAGTCCTGCAGGCCAAAGAGCAAGAGCTGGTGGAGCGGGTGATGGAGAAGTTCCAGCCGATGATGCCGAATTTGCCCCGCCAACATGGGCACCTGGCCTGGGAGCGTTGCCGCCGCGATCTAAGCATGGTGTGGCGCTACTGCTGCCTGGCCATGCTGCTCAACGATGAGGATTACCTGCGGGATAAGTTGCTCTACTGGCTGGAGACGATCCTGAAGTCCTTCAAGATGCGTGACCAGTGCCAGCCTGCCTATAAGTTGATGCTCGACTCCCTCAGCGCTGTCTTCGGCCCCGAAGAGAGCGAGGCCATCCGCCCCTACGTGCTCTTGGCCAAGTCGATGCTGGTCAACTGAAGTCAATGGACTCTCGATCCATCCACCAATTACTGTATACAGCCCACTCCCTGCTCATCCATTCCTTGCCCCCTATGGCCAGATAAAGGCACTCCCTACTATCCCAGTGGTCCGTGCTGCTCGCCCAAGCGCTCCGCGCCGCTAACGCGACCACCCCCAGCCCCTCTCCCTGAGGGAGCTCGCCCTCACCCCCAGCCCCTCTCCCTCAGGGAGAGGGGAGCTGGGATCCAGGCAACCAACTTATTTGAAACGACCATAAAAGCTTAAGTTTCAGCCGCCCTCAAGTCCGTCCATCTCCCCGAGAGGAAAGCCATGATCACCCTGCAAGAGATCCTGCCCGGGCACTGCTTTAGCCCTGCTTACTACATCCGTCCCGACATCCACAGCGGCCTGCTCTACAGCCGGGGAGGATACCGCCTGGCGGCCTTTCCCATGCCTCTCCTGGAAGCCATCTACGCCGGCTTGCGCTACGAGACCGGGCAAGCCACCCGTGTCATCCTCTACAACTGTGGCCGCGAGTGGGGAGAAGCATTTTTCCGCCGCATCGAAGACGAACTCTCCCGCTACTACCAGCAACCGCTGCAGGAATTGCCGCTGGGGATCTTCCTGGATGCCCTCAGCGATCTCTGGGCCACCCACGGCTGGGGCCGCCTGGAGCTGGATTTTTCCGCTGCTGACCGCGGCCTGGTGGAGGCTAGGATCCGCAACTCCGGCTTTGCCCTGGCTGCTCGTGCCAGCCTCAGCCCAGAGGAGCTGTCTGCGCAGCGGGAGCCTGCCGGCTATCTAGAGGCAGGAATGCTGGCCGGCCTCTTCTCGTTGCTCTCGGGCCGGGATCTGGTCTGTGTGCAAACCACCTGTGAATCCCTGGGAGCCGACTGCAACCGCTTCCTCATCGGCACGGCTCAGCGGCTGCACAATTGCGAAGAATGGGTGCGCAGGGGCCTCTCCCACGAGGAGATTTGGGATCGGCTGGCCGCCGGTTCCTAGCCCTGGCCAGCAGGGTTTTCAAAAGCTGGCTAGGGCAGGTAGGGTTGGAAATCTTGGGTGACCGTCAGGGTCAAGTTGGCGTTGGGATCGATCACCGCCACCTCCGGCGCCGTCACATTGCCGATCACGGCCCCTGCTGCCGCTCCACCTAGCACCTTCTCCGTCGAGATCACCCGGTCGCCGAACAGGCCGCCCAAGATCGCCCCTGCCGCCGCCCCGATCAGGGCATCTTGCACGATCGCTTCCCCAGAAGTGTGGCGGGGATCCTTGCGCAGCGGGATTACCTGGCTTTGGGCGTAGAGAGGATAGGATTGGCCGTTGAAGATCAAGGCCCGCGAGACAAACTGGGTGCCGCCGCTCACCGGCTGGAATTGGCCTTCTAGGATAGCTCCCGCCGGCACGACCATGTTGCCGTAGATATCCCGCAGGGGAGTCTCCAGGCTAAGGCTGACGGCGCGGGTTTCGCCAGGGGCAATCAAGAGGGCTTCCGGAGAGCGATGCACGGCTTGGATGAGATCCCCAGAGCGCAACAGCAAGGTGGTTTGCAGTTGAAAGGGCTGGCTTGGCTCATCAGGGGGAAGGGGGTTCACCGGGCGCCATCCCTGGCCGGGGGGCGGTGGCGGCAAGGGATCCCTTTGCGCCAAAACCGGGGTGGCTGCCGGTAGCCAGAGAAAACCGGCAAGTAGAGGAGCCAACAGACGACGGGCTGGGTTGGTCATGGTCTTACCCCCGATCTACCACTTCTACGTTAGCTGTAAGCCGGCCAAAGCTGGGGACAACAGCCCTGTCTGGCCTTCTATCCCCATCAAAGCCAGTTGGATATAGGGTGGCTACTCCAGGCAAGCAGATTCCGCTGCTCTTCAACCCAGATGGAAGTACGGAAAAGCGCCGCGGCTGCCGCCTTGGGATCCCTGCTGTCCATGCTAGATTAGGCCCTAGGTTTCGCAGGGGGCCAAGGTATTTCTGCGCTCCCAGCTCTTCTCTTCCTTGACTCAGGTAGCTATGAAGCGCAGCACATCCATGCCGGGCCAACCTTCTCCCAGTTCAGAAGCTTCTGCTCAACCTGCCCGTTTGCATCAGCAGGACGGAGTTCGTTCCTTTTTTGAGCCTTTGGCCGTTCTTAAGTCTCTTCTCTCGCCGCTGCTGCTGGTGCTCTTGGGCATTGGGCTAGGAGCAGCTCTCATGGGAAGCAACGGAGTATCTGCGCAAACGACGGCAACCCCGCCCCAACTGAACCTGAATTTTATCGCCGAGGTGGCGCAAAAGGTGGGGCCGGCGGTGGTGCGCATCGACTCCGAGCGGACGGTACGCGTCCCGGGCGCTTTTCCAGAGGAGTTCTTTAGCGATCCCTTCTTCCGGGATTTCTTTGGCCAAGCGATCCCTTCCATCCCCCGCCAACGGCGGCAACAGGGCACTGGCTCCGGCTTTATCATCAGCCCGGACGGCCAGATCATCACCAACGCCCATGTGGTCGAGGGATCCGACAAGGTGACGGTGACGCTCAAGGATACCCGCAGCTTTGACGGCAAAGTAATTGGCACCGATCCGGTGACGGACATTGCGGTGGTGAAGATCGAGGCCCAGAACCTGCCGACGGTGAAGCTGGGCCGCTCCGAACTGCTGGAGCCGGGCCAGTGGGCCATTGCCATCGGCAACCCCCTGGGGCTGGACAACACCGTAACCGCTGGGATCATCAGCGCTTTGGGCCGCTCCAGCGGCGAGATCCGCGTGCCCGACAAGCGGGTGTCTTTTATCCAGACGGATGCGGCCATCAACCCCGGCAACTCAGGCGGCCCCCTGCTCAATGCTCAAGGGGAGGTGATCGGGGTGAACACGGCTATCATCCAAGGGGCGCAAGGGCTGGGCTTTGCCATTCCCATCGAGACAGCCCAGCGGGTGGCCAACCAGTTGATCGCCCGCGGCAAGGTGGATCACCCCTACCTGGGCATCCGTATGCTCACCCTCACCCCCGACCTGAAGGAACGTCTCAACCAGGATCCCAACAGCCGCATTTTCGTGACGGTGGATCAGGGGGTGCTCATCGGCGAGGTGATCCAGGGATCCCCGGCAGAGCGGGCGGGCCTGCGCGCCGGAGACATCATTCTTGCCATCAATGGCCGCGCCGTCACCACCGCCGACCAAGTGCAACAGGAGGTGGAGCGCACCGAGGTGGGCAGCACCCTGGAGCTGGAGATCGAGCGAGCTGGGCGGCGGCAGAAGATCCGGGCCGTCACCGGATCGTTCCCGGCCCCCGGCAGAGGCTAATGGGATGGGGTTGAGGCTCTGGGGCGGGGCAATGCCGGTAGTGCCGCTGTCACTCTTGCAGTTACGGATCGGGGACAATAATGGTTTAATGGTGGCTTAACAGTCGCAACTTCCTGGCCCAGGCCGGAACACTCTCGGCAGGGCCGCTTGTCTCGAGTTGGGGATCCCCTTTGCCATGCTCAAAACCACTCGTCGCCTGGCTCTGCTGGCTCTCTCGGGGCTGGCCGCCCTTGTTCTTGCCCCTCAAGCGGGCCTTGCCAAACCGATTGTGGTCGGCTCTAAGGACTTCACCGAGCAGTTTATCTTGGGGGAAATGTACGCCTTGGCTCTGGAGGCGGCGGGGTTGGCGGTGGAGCGCAAGCTCAACCTGGGGGGAACGCCGGTGGCCCATGCCGGCCTGCTGAGCGGCGAGATCGATCTCTACCCGGAGTACACTGGCACCGGCCTGCTGACGGTGCTCAAGCTGCCCAGCAGCAGTGACCCGGCCCAGGTATACGCGACGGTGGCCCGCGAGTACGAGCGCCAGTTCCAACTGGTTTGGCTGGATCCGGCCCCCATGAACAACACCCAGGCCCTGGCCATGACCCGCGCCAGAGCGGCGGAGCTGGGCATCACTACCCTCTCAGACATGGTGGCCAGAGCAGGCGAGCTGGTGATGATCGGGCCGCCGGAGTTTCAAGCCCGCGAAGACGGCCTGCCGGGACTGCGAGCGGTCTACGGCAACTTTCGCCTCAAAACCTACAAGGCGGTGGATCCCGGCCTGCGCTACCAGGGCTTGGTCAATGGGGAGGCGGATGTGGCGGTGGCCTTTGGCACTGACGGGGAAATTGCCGCCTTTGACCTGGTAGTGCTCAAGGACGACAAGCAGCTTTTCCCCCCTTACCAGGTGGCGCCGGTGGTGCGCAAAGATACCCTGGAGGCCAACCCCGGCATCGCCACTGCTTTGAACGCCCTTGCTCCGTTGCTGACGGACGAGGTGATGCAGCGGCTGAACTACGAGGTGAGCGGCAAGCGCAAGGAGCCGGCAGAGGTGGCGAGATCCTTCTTGGTGGAGGCCGGTATTTTGAAGGAATAGCCGTTGCCCGAGGCCCCGGCGTGAGCACCCTTGAATTTGAGCGGGTATCGCTGCGCTTCCCCCACAGTTCCCGTCCGGCTGTGGAGGAGTGCAGTTTTTCTGTGGCCTCAGGGCAGTTGGTGGTCATCCTCGGCCCTTCCGGCTGCGGCAAAACCACCCTTCTGAAGATGGTGAACCGGCTGCTGGAGCCCACCCAAGGACAGATTCGCCTGGATGGGCAGGATATCCGCCACTTTCCGGTGACGGCGCTGCGCCAGCGCATCGGCTATGTCATCCAGCAGGTGGGGTTGTTTCCCCACATGACGGTGGCCCAGAATGTGGCGGTGGTGCCGCGACTTTTGGGCTGGCCAAGGGAGCGCATCCGCGAGCGAGTGGACGAGCTGCTCAGCTTGGTCAACTTGCCCCCCCAAGAATACCGACGTCGCTACCCGGCTCAACTCTCAGGCGGCCAACAGCAGCGGGTGGGGCTGGCGCGGGCGCTGGCCGGGGATCCGGATCTGCTGCTGATGGACGAACCCTTTGGGGCCCTCGACGCCATCACCCGTAGCAAGCTACAAGATGAGATCCTGCGCCTGCAGCGGCAACTGAGAAAGACCATCCTCTTCGTCTCCCACGACGTGGAAGAGGCGCTGCGCCTGGCAGATCGCATCTTGGTGATGCAGCAGGGGCGGGTGGTGCAGTTCGATACTCCCTTTCGACTGCTCACCCAGCCGGCCACCCCCTTTGTCAGAGAGCTATTGGGGGCAGACGACATGGTGCGGCAACTGAGCGTGCTGCGGGTGGAAACGGCGATGGAGCGGATCCCGCACAACCACCAGATCCAGGAGGGGGCGGTGGTAAAGCCCCACGAAACCCTACGGCGGGCCTTGTCGCTGCTGCTGCGCACGGGGGCGGCGGCTCTCACGGTGTGGGAAGACGGGCGGGCTATCGGCATCGTTACCCTGGATCACATCCGCCATCTGGCCATGCTGGAGGGGGGATCCGCATGAGCTACCTTCTCCGCCATCCCGGCTTGGTGTGGCAGCTTACCCAAGAGCACCTAGCAATGGTGGCGACGGCCTTGGGGATTGCGCTGGTGCTGGCGCTGCCGTTGGCTTTGCTGGTTCACCACGTGCGCTGGCTAGCTCTACCGCTGATGGGGATCCTCAGCATCCTGTACACGGTGCCCAGCCTGGCTCTAATCATTTTGTTGATCCCTTGGTTCGGGCTCAATGCCCGCTCGGTGGTGGTGGCGATGGTGCTCTACTCGCAGGTGATCTTGGTGCGCCACCTGTACGTGGGTTTGCAATCAGTGGAGCCGGCTCTTCTGGAGGCAGCCAAGGGTCTGGGGATGAACCTCTGGCAGCGGTGGTGGCAGGTGCAGCTACCCCTGATGCTGCCGGTTGCCCTGGCCGGCTTGCGGCTGGCGGCAATTGTGGCCATTGCCATTGCCACGGTGGGGGCCAAGTTTGGGGCAGGGGGGCTGGGCACCCTGCTTTTTGAGGGCATTGCCCAGGCCGGTCGCTACGACAAAATCTGGGCTGGATCTCTAGCGGTGGGATCCCTGGCCTTGCTGGTGAACACGGCTCTGCTGGGGCTGGAGTGGGCGGCTCGCCGCGGCTGAGGGGATAGGCTTTCATCAGGTCTATCTTCGTTTCTGTGGGACGACGCTGGGTGTAGCATGGCTGAGCAACCAAGGACTCCGTCTCCCTGGCGCGAGCGGGTGAGGGATTGGCCATCCCGCAGCGATGTGGAGCTGATGGAAGCGCTCACAGCAGGGCATTCTGTTGCCCTGGCTGTACTCTACGATCGCTATGCCGGCTTGATCTGTGGGCTGGCCCTTAAGATCCTGGGCCATGCGGCCGAGGCGGAAGATCTGACTCAGGCGGTGTTTGTCGAACTGTGGCACAAGCCCGACTATGATCCGCGGCAGGGATCCGTGAGCAGTTTTTTGTGTGCGTTGACCCGTTCGCGAGCCATTGAGCGTCTGCGCTCCCAGGATAGCCATCAACGTTTTTTGAAACACTGGCAACCCCTGCTCGCCGCCGATGGCAGTGCTCCGATCCCTTTTGAGCAGCTCTCCCTCGAGGAGCGACGGCAAGCGGTGCAGGAGGCCCTCAGCCAACTGCCGGAAAGCCAACGGCAGGTTCTCGAGCTGCTCTACTACCAGGGGTTGAGCCAGGCGGACATTGCCCAACACTGGGGGATCCCGCTGGAGGCGGTTAAAGCCCGCACTCGCCAGGCCCTCTGCAAGTTGCGGGAATCGCTCTCCTTGGAGTTAAGTTCTGGGTCTGAAGCCGCCTCGCCCCCTTCATCAGAAGCACAGGAAGAACTGGCCGGCTATCTGCTGGGGGACTTGTCTCCTGAACAGGCAAGCGCCCTGGAGGCACGCCTAACCCAAGACCCGCGGTTGCTGGCAGAGTTGCAGGCCCTGCAAGAAACCCTGCATCTGCTGCCCTATGGGTTGCCAGGGGTGATTCCGCCGGCCAGCTTGCGGGGCAAGGTGATGGCAGAGGCGGGCATTGAGGAGGCGCTGACCCCTCTTCAGCCGGCACTGTCCTCTCTGGGGTTCGGTCGCCTCACGGCTGAGTGGCGCTGGGTAGGGAGCTTGGCGGCAGGGGCCTTGGCTTTGCTGGTTTTCGACAACTGGCGACTGCGACAGGCGCTGCAACTGGCCCGGCTAGAATCGGTGCAGACATTGTCCCATCTCTTGCAACAGCCGGGATCCCGTCTGGTGAACTTGCAGGGAGAGGTGGGGTCGGCCAACCTGCTGTTGCGCCCAGGAGAGTGGCAGGAGGTGGTCTTGGCGGCAAGGGATCTGCCCCAACCGGCCCCTGGAGAGCGTTACCACCTCTGGCTCAAGCTGGACGACGGCGAGATCCTCCACTGCGGCACCTTTCAGGTGGATGCCCAGGGATCCGCACTTGTGGCCTTGCGCCCGCCACACCCGCTGCCAGAGGGCGCTCGCCCCCAAGAGGTGCTGGTTACGGCCCAAGCCGCTGCCGTCCCTCGCCAACCCCAGGGTGAGGTTCTCTTGAAAGCCAAGGTGTCTTGGGAAAAGTGAAAGGGAAGATGCGGGGATTGGCTTTGTCGGTGGGGTTGGCCCTGCTGGCTCTGTGGTGGACGGATCCCACCCCAACCACCCTGAGCCGATACACCACTTCCTTGCAGGAGCGCACTCCCTCGCAGCTCCACAACATTCGCCAGGCTGCCCAAAGCCTGGATGGGGTTTACATTCAGCCAAGGGCAGTTTTTTCTTTCAACCAGGTGGTAGGGCCGCGCACCCTCGAGCGGGGCTATCTGCCTGCGCCGGTATTCATGGTGGCCGAAACCCTGGATTCGGTTGGGGGCGGGATCTGTCAAGTCTCCTCCAGCCTATACAACGCTGCTCTGCTGGCGGGGCTGGAAGTGGTGGAAAGGCACCCCCATTACCGCCCCGTGGAGTCGGTGCCCCCCGGCCTGGATGCCACCGTTTGGTACGGCTTGGCCGACCTCAAGCTGCGCAACCCCTTCCCTTGGCCGGTGCGCCTGCGCCTTCAGATCCGCGGCCAAAATCTCATCGTGTCGGTGCTGGGACGGGGATCCCGCCACGCCCTCCAGATCTCCCCCATCCGCGTGGAGCAGCAGCGGCTGGATCCCCAGCATTTGCAGGTGAGCGTCTATCGCGGCAACAAGCTCCTCTCCCAGGATCGCTATGTCCTGGATCCCTAGAAAGACCGTCTTAGCCCACCCCTCAGGAGCCCATCCCAGGCCACCTCAACAGCAGCACCGGGATCCTTGTAAAGCTTTATACCCAAAATTCAGCGACAGGGTCGGCGACAACCCTCAAGCCCTGATTCTTCCGTTGACCCGGTCGATCCCTTGCTGGGCAAGGGTTTCAGGCCCCTCGGCGACAAAAAGTGAGGGGAAATTACAGCCCAAAACGAGACCCTGTCGATCTGGGCCCCTGGATTGGGTAAGGGCTATAGTCGGGGAGAGTTGCTTCCTTTCGGGGAAGTGGAATTAATGGAAACAAAACAAATGTGATCCTCTTTCACTTCTAGCCAGCTCCCACCTGGATAGTCGGGGCTGCGGCTGCCGCGGCCTGCTTTTAAGAGCTGGATCCCGGCTTCCACCTGATCAAAGGTGGGGTGGTGGGGCAGCACCAGGGACAAAAATCGGAACATCACCTGTCGCTGCAGGGCTAAGGGGGCGGCCCGCAAGGGATCCCGTCGCAGCCCTGGCAAAGTGGGCTCATACACCTGCGCCCAGAGCTGATCTGCCTGGGCTACCACCAGCTCGTGTTCTGCTTGTAGCAGCGTGGCAGCTCGGTTCAGAGCCACTTCCAGTTGGGGGTTAAAGTGTTGCTTCAGGTAGGGCATCACCTCTAGGCGGAGGCGGTTGCGGCCATGGGCCAGATCTTGGTTGCTGCGATCCGGCCAGACCGGCAACTGGTGCTGCCGGCAAAATTGCTCGGTTTCCCAACGAAAAAGTCCCAGCAGGGGGCGCACCAACCGGGCAGAGGTGGGATCCCACTCGTCCAGGCGGCGCTGCCAATCTAGGCTGCTCAGCCCGGCGGCTCCTGTCCCCCGCAGCAAATTCCACAACAACGTCTCTGCGCGATCGCTGGCCGTATGCCCCATCACCACGGCGCTGCACTCCCAAATGCGGGCCCATTTGTCCAACTGTTGGTAGCGCCAAGCCCTGGCCCCTGCCTCATCTCGGCGGATGGGATCCGCAGTTGCAACGGCATGGATTAGCCCCTGCTGCTGCAGCCATCGCTGCAAAAAGCGGGCACACTCCGTTTCGTCCGCCGACCAACGGTGATCACAATGCAGGACAAACAGCTTCCAGTCCCAGCGAGGCTGCAGATCCCGCAGGATCTGGAGCAGGCAAAAGGAATCTTGACCGCCGGAAAAAGCCACCAGCAAGCGCTCGCCGGGGTGAAGAAGCTGCCGCTGCCGGATGGCGTGTTGTACCCGCAGGTGAAAAGAAGAGAGCCTGGTCACAGCTTGCTATTGCTTCCCTGCCCCCCTAAGCAAGAGCCCGAGTCAGGTGAGAGGCCACCGCCTGCACAGCCGCAATGCTGCGCTCGTAGGCCATTCGGGTCGGCCCCAGCAAGGTGACAGTACCCAGAGGAGCCGAGCGGCGGTGGTAAGTGGCAGCGATAACCGTACAGTGGTGCAAAGACTCCAGCGGGTTCTCGCTGCCAATGTAGATGATCACCGGGATATTGCGGTCGGGCTGTCCTGAATCGTTCCCCCTTGAGCCCCCATCGGCCAAATGGAGCCCAATCATTCCCTGGAGTTGCTCCGCCCCTTCCTCGATCAACTGCATCACCGCCTGCACCTGCCGGGCTTGGGAAAACTCCGGTTGACGCATCAGCTCTGTCATGCCGGCACTGAACACCTGCCCGAGAGATGGCCGCAGATAGCGTTGTACCACCGAGCGCAGCAGTTGCTGCAGCCAATGGCTGTAGGCGCGAAACTCTTCATCCAGCTTCAGCCAGCTCAAATCCTGCAACTCGGCAAAAGTCTTGCCCCGCAGCTTCAGGGTGAGGAAGTTGCTGAGCAATCGCAATTCATCTTCCAGATCCTCTTGGCAGTCGCTGGGCCACTCGGGTGGGCTGACCAAGGCCGAATGGGTTTGATAAGAATCGGTAACCACCAACACCATCACCCGCCCTGGCGCCACCGACACCAACTGCACGTGGTGAATGGCCACCACCGGCCCCTGGGGTGGGGTGATCAGAGCAATGCAGCCGCTCAGATGGGCCAAAAGCTGGGCCACCCTCTGGAGAAGACTGTCCAGGTCGTCGCCCAGCTCGCGGCCAAGCTGATCCAGCAACTGCTGCAGAGCAGGATGGGGATCCGGCTGAGGAGCATCGCAGGGGATCCCATCCATGTTGGCAGAGGTCAACAGATCGTTTACATAGACCCGATAGCCAAAGTCGGAAGGAACCCGACCGGCGGAGGTGTGGGGCTGAAACAGTAACCCAACCTGCTCAAGGGTGGCCAAGTCGTTACGAATGGTGGCCGTGCTCACCCCAAAGTTATAGGACTGAGCCAAGGTTTTGGAACCGACAGGTTCAGCCGTCGCAATGTAGCTGCGCACCGTCGCCCAGAGAATCTTGCGCTGTCTGGGAGTCAGTTCGAGTTTCATAGCTCATCAAAAGAACCTAGTCAATCCATATCAAAGGAAACTGCTAAACAAAGCCGGTAAATTGCTCCAAGATAAACCAACTCAGGGCCGAGATACAAATCTAAACAAACCTTGACGACTACTACACCTATTTATCTATTGTTACTCTTTCAGGAGAGGCTGCCCAGGAAGGAAGATGCAACATCGGGTACCGAGACCGTCAGTGCTGGAGAAGGGCGGGTGGTTCCTCATACAACTTGGGAGCCTCTTGTTGGCCCAGAGGTGGTACAAGTTAAATCAACTCTAGGCTAACGTGGCGCCCTGCCGTCTCTTCTGTATCGTTTTGTATCTTTGAGGTGACCTCATGTACCTGTCTCCCCAGGAGAAAGACAAGTTGTTGATCTACCTGGCGGCCCAGTTGGCTCGGGATCGGCGGCAACGAGGCCTCAAACTCAACTACCCCGAGGCGGTGGCCTACCTGAGCGCAGCCGTTTTGGAGGGGGCACGGGAAGGGAAAACGGTTGCCCAGTTGATGAGCGAGGGGCTAACCTGGCTGAGCCGAGAGGACGTGATGCCTGGGATCCCGGAGATGATCCCGGAAATTCAAGTGGAAGCCACCTTCCCCGACGGAACCAAGCTGGTGACCCTGCACCACCCCATTCGCTAGCTGCTTTCTAAGGATCCCCCAACGACTCACAGACTTCAGGAGGTTGCCACCATGGCTCGCCAACCCAAAACCCCGCCTGCTGCGGACCCTGCACCGGTTCTGATCCCGGGGGAGCTGCTGCTGGCAGAGGATCCCATCCAAGCCAATGTCGGACGGGCCAGCGTGACCCTGGAGGTGACCAACCGAGGGGATCGGCCCATTCAGGTGGGATCCCATTTTCACTTTTTCGAGGTGAACCGGGCTCTGGTGTTCGATCGCGCCGCCAGCTTTGGCATGCGCCTCAACATTCCTTCCGGCCAAGCGGTGCGCTTTGAGCCGGGGCAAACCCATCGGGTGACGCTGGTGGCTTTGGGAGGCAAGGGGCTGGTGCACGGCTTCAATCGGCTCACAGAAGGTACGGTAAGCTCTGCTGCCCAAAAGCGGCTGGCTCTGGCGCGGTTGCAGGCGTGGCTGGGCTAGGCCTGGACATAACGCCCCCCGAAGTATGCAGCTTTGGGCATCTGGGCTGAGGCTTGGCCATATCCCCACCTCGCCTCAGATCCAGGAGAGTAGGGCTATCCAATTCTTCCGTTTCTAGGAGCCGGCCAATGTCGGAGCGCGAGACCGTCTGGTGGATGTGGGTGCAAGGCTTGGGGCTCAATCTTTCGGGGTTGGCGCTGCTGGCTGCAGCAGGCGCTGCCTTTGGCCCTCTCAGTTGGACAAGTATGACGGTGGCGGTGATGTTGAAGCTCATCGGGGATAGCCAACTGCTGCGGGGCTACTGGCTTTGGCAAAGCCGGCGGCAACAGGTGGGATCCCAGCCCGTCGGCTCGGCAGCAGCGCTCCAAAGTCAAGTTTGAACGGTTACCAAACAGCCTGGTCGTGGATCTTCAGCTCCCCTCTCCCCCTGAGGGAGAGGGGGCGGGGAGCGCTTGGGCCGGCGGCAAAGTGTCTTAACCTTGTGGGAAACGACCGTAAGTGAGTTTGAAACAGCCCAACCCTCACCGCAAGTGGGCCACGGTCGCGCCGGTGCCGCCGTCTTGGGGATCCGCTGGGGCAAACCTCTGGACGCGGGGGTGATTTTGTAAGTAAGCTTGTACGCCGGCCCGCAAGCGCCCGGTGCCGTGGCCGTGGATGATCCAGACAGGGCCGGGGGGAGCTTGGGCAAAGTGCTGTTCCAGAATGGCCTCGGCATCGGCCACGGTTTTCCCCCGCAGATCGAGGGTGTTCTGGCTGGTGCGCAGGTTGAGGGGAGCGGTGGCTGCTGGGGCGGGAGGTGGGGCCTTGGGGCGTTGGCGCTGCTGGGCCTGCTGCTCGTCAATGGGATCCAACTGCTCCCGCGGCACCGTGAATTTGAGGATGCCGCTGCGCACCACATACACATCCCCTGTGACGGCGATCACCTCTCCCGTCTGCCCCAGGCCTCTCAGCCGCACCCGATCCCCCACCTCTGGCACAAACTCCCTATCCGCAGGCGGCGGCGAGGGAGAGTAGCGCTGCTGGATTTGCGCCAGCTCGGCCGTGATGCGCTGGGGATCCTCTCCCTGCTGCAATTTGCGGATGGCGGCGGCCACTTCCTGACGGGCGGCAGCCAACAGGGCTTGCAGACCTTGGTTTTGCTTGTGCTCCAGTTGGGCTTCCCGCTCGGCCATTTGGCGGCTGCGCTGCTGCATTTGCTGATATAAGCTCTCCAGCTCTCGATGCAGGGCTCCCACCTGGGCTGCCCGCGCTTCCAATTGGGCCCGCTGCGCTTCCAGCCCGGCAATCACCTGATCCACCTGGCTTTCTCCCTGCAGGTGCTGCTGGGCCCGTTGCAGGATCTCGGGATCCAGGTGCAGCCGTCGGGCGATGGCCAAGGCATTGGAGCGACCGGGGATCCCCCACAACAGGCGATAGGTGGGGGCCAGGGTGGTCTCGTCAAACTCCACCGAAGCATTTTCAAAGCCGGGATGTTGGTACTTCAGGGCCTTCAGCTCGCCGTAGTGGGTGGTGGCCAAGGTGAGCAACGCCTTTTCCGAGAGATACTCCAACAGCCCAGCCGCCAGGGCGGCGCCTTCTGTGGGATCCGTGCCCGCCCCCACCTCATCCAGCAGGACAAGGGCCGGCGCCGGGTCGGACTGCAGAACCCGCACCATGCGGCTGATGCGGTGGATGTGCCCCGAAAAGGTGGAGAGATTTTGTTGCAGGGATTGCTCGTCGCCGATGTCGGCATAAACGCCATCGAACCAGGGCAGTTGGGGCGGATCCTGAGCCGGCAGGAAGATCCCCGCCTTGGCCATCAGCGCCAACAGCCCCAAGGTTTTCAAGGCAACGGTTTTGCCGCCGGTGTTGGGGCCGGTGATAACCACGACACGAATGGACTCCGAGAGGGTGAAGTCGATGGGGATCACCTCCGCGCCCTGGCCTTCTGCGCGGCACTGCCACAACAGCAGAGGGTGGCGGGCCTGCCGCAGGCGCAGTCCTGCCGAGACAAACTGGGGGCGATGGCCGTCCAGCCAGAGACTGTAGCGGCCACGGGCCAAGGCCACATCCAGCCCCACCATCACCGCCTGCAGATGCTCCAAATCCTCGGCAACAGATCCCACCTGGGCCGAGAGGGCGGCCAAGATCCGCTCTTCCTCTGCCTGAATCTGAGCTTGGGTTTCCCGCAAGCGGTTGCCCAGTTCCACCACCGCATAGGGCTCCACATAGAGGGTGGCCCCGCTGGCAGAGCTGTCGTGCACAATGCCGCGGATGAGATCCCGCTGGGCGGCCTTCACCATCAGCACAAACCGCCCCTGCCGCTGGCCGATCAGGGTATCCTGTAGCGCCTGGGGGTACTGGCTCATCAACTGTTGCAGGCGCTCTTGGATCTGGCTGCGTTGCTGCCGTTGCTGCCGGCGCAGATCGGCAAGGACGGGGCTGGCACTGTCCCGCACCTCGCCCTGCTCCTCCAGACAGCGAAAGATCTCCTGCTCCAGCTCCGGGTAGGTGCGTAGGTCACTCACCCAAGCCTGCAGGCGTGGCAGACAGTCCTGGTCATCGATCAGACGGCGGATGCGGCGGGCGGATCCTAGAGTTGTAGCAACCTGCACCAGCTCTTCCCCGCTCAGGATCCCTCCCCGTTCGGCTCGTTCCAAGGCCGGCAGCAAGTTGTGGATCCCTGCCATGGAAACTCCGCCCGCCTGCGAGCGCTCGAGGCGGATCGCCTCTTCAGTCTGCTCAAGATAGGCTTCGCTGTCGGCGCGACTCTGCCAGGGATCCAGCTCCAAGCAGGCGCGGCGGCCCAGCGGCGTGGCGGCAAAGGTGGCCAAGTGCTGACAGAGGCGGGGCCACTCCAGCAGTTCCAAAGTTTCTTGGCGGAGGGAGGAATCAGGCTGAGAAGAGACCGGAAGAGGGCACAAAGGGCTGGCCGTAGGCATTACTGAACCCATTGGCGATTCCAGATCAACGATTCCGGGAAGAACGGAGCTGCAATCGCTTCATCTCTTGCAAAAACTGCCGCTGATAGTTGAGGAAAGCAGTGTGCCACTCGCGGAAGCGACGCTCGCCATCACGCACCAACATCTGCCGATAGTGCTCGGAGTTGAGGCAGGGCTGGGCCGAGTTCATGGGGATCAACAAAAACGCTCTGATCCCATTGTGACAGGCTGCGGGACGCCCTTCACAGCTTCCGTGGGATCCCGCCTCCCTGCTTCTGCCCATGCAGGACGGGAGGATGCCGCCAGCAGCCTGCCATACTGGAAGAGTCACGGCACCTCAGATACTCAGGCCAAACTCGTGCGCAAACGAGTCACCCTAATCTTTCCCCGCCATTTGGTGAATGTCCCCGTCACCTATCGATTGGCCAAAGATTTTGATGTGGCCGCCAATATTGTGCGCGCCAGGGTAACCCCCAACGAAGTGGGAACCTTGGTGGTGGAGCTCTCAGGGGACATCGACCAGGTGGAGGCTGGATTGGAGTGGGTACAGTCTCTGGGCATTGAGGTGGCCGAACGGGCCGAGGCAATTCAGATCGACCCCGATTTGTGTGTGGACTGCGGCTTGTGTACCGGAGTCTGCCCCACAGAGGCCCTCAGGATTTCCGCTCCCGACTGGAAACTGGAGTTCTCCCGCAACCGCTGTGTCATGTGCGAACAATGCGTTCCCACCTGCCCTGTTGGGGCGATCAGCGCGAGCCTGTGATCAGTTGGCCGAGTTGCCGACTCCCGCAAGCCGACAAATCCCTTTACAATGCTGTTAGATTTGTTTGACACGGTCAAATAGCTGCGGGACATACTCGACATGGCTTCTACCCCATCGTTGATTTGGGCAACTTATGCCGGTTTGGCAATACTCTATCTGCTGGTGTTGCCGCTGTTGTCTTTGCTGTATGTGGACAAACGCTGGACTTCGGCTGGCGCTTGGGAAAAGGTGCTGATGTTTTTCTTAGTCTTGTTTTTCTTTCCCGGCATGGTGCTGGTGGCTCCCTTCATGACATTTCGACCCAAGCCTCGGTCGCTGTGAGGCCGGCCATTTGTCGATTACCGGGTCATGCGCAGATTGGATGTTCTTGGCGTCGGCCTAGGCCTGCTGTTGGGGGGCGGCGGCCTCTACGGCCTGCTGCTTTGGGCGGGCTTAGACACGGGGGCTGCGCAGCAGATATCCAGCGTGGTGCTTTTGCTGGCGTGCTTGGGCTGGACTTTGGGCTACCTGAGGCGGGTGCTGCGTGGGGAAATGACCTTGAAGGCTCAGTGGGCCAGCTTCGAAACCCAGCAAATCCAAGAGAAGCTCCATTCGCTCTCTGCGGAAGAGTGGCAGGCCCTACAAGCTGAATTGGCAACCGAGCCAGAAGGGATCCCTGATGGGGTTGAGCAAGACAAAAATTGAGGCCACCGGACAGGCCGCGCCCAAAAGTTCGCTGGTGGGGCTCCGGGGTGGGCGCCCAGAAGGTTGGGTTTCCACAGCAGCACTTGTATATCCGGTTACTATTTGCTCCTCTTGAGAATGCTATATTACGCTCCGTGCGCGATTCTGACGTATGACGGATCAGCGAGTAGAGCAAGCCTTTAACTTTCCTTCTACATTTTCATCCCCTATGAGCAAAGCCATACTGCTGGCTCAGGGCCAAGCCTCACAAGTTCATCTCTGGAAGTTGGGACTGGAGTCGCAGGGACATTCTGTGGTGCTGGTTTCCCCCTGTGAAGCGTTGCTGGAGGTGGCAACCAGTCAGCCTCTGGATCTGGATCTGATGGTGGTGGACATGACGACGGGGCTGTTTAACCCCTATGCCTTTTGCCGAGAGTGCCAAAGCAAGCTGCCCAACATCCCTGTGATCCTGACTCATTATCCCGGTCGCCACATCGAGCCGGCAGAGCGACGCTGGGCAATTTATCAGGGGGCAGCGGATGTAATCCCTGGCTTGGCCGAGGCCGGGGATATTCTCCACTCCCTCGAGCGAGTTTACGAGGCTGCCAGATGGTTCTGGCCTATTGACACGGAGGCACTCTACAGGGCTCTGGAGCAAGCGGGTTTGTGGCCTGGCAAGGTCAGCCGTACATCCTCTTCCTCCACTCAGGCGCATCCTCCCACTGCCTCTTTACAACCCATCACAGCAGAAGAAAAACCAGGGCAAAAAGACTCGACCCCACAGATGAAGTACCGATTGATGTATCGGGGCCGCCCTGTTGGTGGGGCCTTAACTCAGCACCAGGGCTAGGGTGGCGCCCTGGGATCCCGTCTCGATCAACCGCAAGTCACCCCCGTGGGCTTGCAGGATGCGCTTGGCAATGTACAGTCCCAGACCTCCCGATCCGGTTGGGTAGCGCTGGCCGGCGATGTGGATGGGCTGGGCGATGTAGGGCTGGGCCAGCTCTTCCAGGGGAGCCGGCAGGCCAGGGCCATCATCCCGCACCTGGATCTGGCGAGGGCTGACGGTCAGCACCACCGCATGGCGGGCGTAGCGCAAGGCGTTGTCCACGAGATTCACCAGCGCCCGTTCCAGCTCGGCCTCATCGGCGTTGCCCCAGCCCTCTCCTTCCACGCGCAGGTCGATCCCCCGTTCTTGGGCCAGGGATCCCATGCGTTCGGCCACTCTTCTGGCCAAGGATCCCAGATCGCAAAGACGAGGGTGCAGCTCGATCTCGCCCCGCTCCAGGCGGTGGGCCTCCACCATTTTTTGCACCAGTGCCAGGTTGTGTTGGTTCTCCTCCAGGATGCGATCCAGCAGGGCAAGCCGTTCCCGGGGATCCAACTGCTGCTCCTGCTTGAAGGCGCTCAGCAGATGTCCAAAGGCGATGAGGGGAGTTTTCAAGTCATGCACCAAGGTGGCGATGAAGGCCTCCCGCCGCAACTGGTCGATCTGGATCTGGCGCAGCAAATGGGCAAAAGCCTGCCGCAGGATTAGGGCCTCTTGGGGATCCTGGGTACGAAGCAGCAAATTCCAACGGGCCGGCTGGTTGATCAAGGTTTCTAGGTGGGCCAACTCGCGGGCCAGCAAGGTGAGGGGGCGCAGGATCAAAGAAGACAGGACATAGCCCACCACCGCGGATAGTACCGCCAGCAACGGGATCCACAGCAGCAGCAGAATGATCCCTTCGGCACTAAATTGCGTGTCGGGCCAGATCCACTGCACCGACAGGATGAACACCAAGTTGGGGACAAAGGAAAGGCTGGCAATCACCAGCGCCACCTGCGTGCGCAAGCTGTGGGGAAAGCGGCGACGCCAAAACTCAAGGAGGCGGTGTCTCAAGGGGGAATGGAAGAGAGGCTTAACTTGAATTAGGCCAGAGACCAGCAGAGGGGTCAAGAGGGCCGGCGAAAAACAGGGGCACTCCCAACTGAACTGGGATCCCTGACACCCGATCCCTGCCGGGCAAAGAGTTGCGCCAGGCGCTCTGTTCCAGCCTGAATTCAAATCCAGAGCTGATTGGGACGCCTGGAGTGCTGAGAGAAGTCTTCCAGCCCCTAGGGTTATAGTCGTTTCAAACAGGATTGAGACACTTTGTCGCCAACCCAAGCGCTCCGCGCCGCTACCCTCACCCCCAACCCCTCTCCCAGAGGGAGAGGGGAGTTAAAACAGCGTTGTGTAGCAACAACGACGTAGAGAAACGTTGCATTGCCATTTGAAATGACTATAAAACCCAGCGGGCCTGGGCATGGGCGCGGCGTCCCCGTCGGGATTGGGATCGCGTGAATAGGCCATGAAAAAACCTCTGGGAGTCTGTCCGTGTTTCGACCCCAGAGGCTTCTTCTCTTCACTCCTCACCACTATTGAGCGTAGCTGCCCGCCGAAAGGTTGTCAAGCATTTTCCCATTGCGGTTGGCGCATGGGAAAGTGCGCCAGGGTGGCGCTGCCGTACAGAACCATCTGCCGGGGCTGTAGGTTCACCCGATCTACCCGCAGCTCCGTACCCCGCAAGGCCAACTGATCCAAGTCCAGAAGCCCATTCAGGTGATCGACCAAGGCCCGGCTCAACGCCAGCTCCGCCTCTGTATCACCCACAAACATCGGATCTGTAAAGCGGATGCGACGCTGCTCCACCACCTCAACCTGGGCGGAAAAACCAACGCGGAGAGACCTGGCCTCTGCTTGCTGTACGTTTGCCTGCAATTCCAGTCGACGCGCCGGAGTGATGGCGATACGAACGTGGTGGAAGGATAGGGATTTGCCATCCTGCCCTACCAAGGCCAGCCTGTTCAGCACAAAAGGCGTGTTGAAGGATTGGGCCAGATCGGCTTCGCTCAGCACCACCCGCATCGTGGCCTGTACCGGCTGGCGCAGCTTGATCTTCCCCTGCCAGATTTGGCTGAAATCAATGGCCACAGCATTGCAAAACAGCTCTAGGGCCGAAAGCCTCAGGCCGTTGTACATCTGCAGGTGCTGGCCCAACAGCTCAAAGCTGTCGATGCGTCCTTGCAACAGCTTGGCGACAGGCTCGACTCGCACACGCGCCTCCAGCCGCTCTACCTGCTTGAAGAGAGCGCGAATGGCTGCGCTCACGCCCCGACTGACCCAGTCAACAGCCATAGGATTCTCAAGGAGCAGTTCCGGCAGGAGTCCTGTAGTCATAGGGCAAGGTGAAGAGCGCCTACAGAGATCATAACCAACCATTAAGAAAAGTTACAAACACCGCCGCGGCTGCTCCTTCAGAGAGAAGTGCGTCCTTCTTGAATGGCCGAGCGGGCCACGGCTGCAATTCCCTGGTCGGTGGCGCGGGGCAGATGAAAGTACCGCCCGCCCGCCAGTTCCGCCAGCTCGGCGCCAAAGCCGGTGGTTACAAAGCGGCTCTGCGAGTCGATGAAAAGCAGCTTCAATCCCAGGGCACGGATGCGCAGGGCGATCTCCCGCAGCTCCTGCTTCAGGTCGATGGGATCGCCTTCGCTGCGTCCCAGGGAGCGGCTGAGGGGGATGTTGCCCCGGCCATCGGTGAGGGCCACCAGCATCACCTGACCCACGTCGCCGCTGGCGCGGGCGTTGACCCCTAGGCGCACCGCTTGGGTGAGGGCATGGGCCAGTGGGGATCCCCCGCCACAGGGCAGGGATTCCAGGCGGCGGCGGGCCAGCTCGATGGAGCGGGTGGGGGGCAGCAGCACTTCGGCAGCCTCGCCACGAAAGGCGATGAGGGCAACCTTGTCGCGGTTTTGGTAGGCCTCGGTCAGCAGGCGCAGGGCGGCGCCTTTGGCCGCTTGCATGCGGTTGAGGGCCATGGAGCCGGAGGCATCCACCACAAAGATCACCAAGGCTCCAGCTTTGCGGGCCAGCTTTTTGGCGCGGATGTCGCCGGGCTCGACGATGACGGCCCGCCCCGGCTGCCGCAGGCGGCGACTTTTCTGGTAGGGGGCAGCAGCCCGCAGGGTGGCATCGACGGCGATGCGGGGGTTGGCGCCCTGGGGCAGAATCGGCTTGATGTAACGGCCCCGGTCGGCGCTGAACACCAGGCTGCGGGATCCCGTTTTTCCCTGCTGGTTCAGAGATTGGGCGAAGGCCAAGAGGCGCGGGTCGAGGGCCACCTGCTCAGGATCGAAGAAAAACTCCTGCGGCAGGCTGAGATTTTCCGGCTGGGGATCCGTTTCCTCCTTGTCCTCACCGGCGTTGTCGGGGTCTGGCGGCGGGGGATCCGGCTGTTGCGATTGGGGTGGCGGCGGGGGTTGCTCGGGGTCGTAGCGGGCGCGGGGCAGCAGCACCAGTTGTACCGCCTGTTGTAGATCTTCGGCTACCAGGCGATCCCGTCCCTCCAGCGCGGCCAGGGCACAGGCGGCCCGCAGGGCAAACTGCTCCCCTCGATGGCCTTGGACGTTGCCGCGGATGGCCTCTTGCACCAGGTAGTCGATCTGTTCCCGCCGCGGTTTAACCTGGGGCAGCCACTCCCGCGCCAGGATAATCTGGGTGCGGATTTCCTCCAGTTCCGCCTGGTGTTCCGCCAGAAAAGGGTCGGGGGCATCGCCGAATTGGTTGGCCCGCTGGGCGATCTCCCGCCGTTCCTCCAGGCTCAGCTCCCGCTCCAGCGGCACCACCAGCGCTAGGCGATCCAGCAGGTGGGGGCGCAGGGATCCCTCTTCGGGGTTGTAGGTGGCCACCAAGAGAGGCCGGCAGGGGTGCTGCAGGCTTAGCCCTTCCCGTTCCAGGCGGTTTACCCCCTCCCCTACCACCGTCAGCAGCAGGTTGACGATGGCGTCGTCTAAGAGGTTGATGTCGTCCACATAGAGCACGCCCCGGTGGGCGGCGGCCAAGAGCCCCGGTTGGAAAACCGTTTCCCCCTGCCTCACCGAGGCCTCCACATCCACGGATCCCAAGAGCCGATCCTCCGTCACCCCCAAGGGAATCTGGACAAAGGGAGGGGCCATCACCCGGGTGGGGGGCGTTGTTCCCTGGGGGTAGCGGGCCTTGGCCCAGTCTGACCAGGTCTCGGGCCGCGCCGGGTCGTCGTTGCAATAGGAGCCGGCAATCACCTCGATAGGAGGCAGCAGGGCGTGGATCCCTCGGGCTAAAACCGACTTGGCCGTGCCCCGTGGCCCCACCAGCACCACCCCTCCCAAGCCGGGATCCACCGCCGCCAACAATAGAGCCAGCTTAGCGGTTTGCTGTCCGACCACGGCGGTAAGAGGGAAGGTGCGGGGAGGGGCCAGGGTTGCAGATCCCGAAGGGGACTTAGGGAGGTGGGTCATCGACGGTTAGATCTTGGCGATCTTTTGAGGATCTTCCCAGATCCAGGGCAGATTGAGAGCTGTACACCCCAGTCTATCGTTTTCAAGCGACGCACCGCTTGCGCGACCGAGATTTCTAGGGACGTTCCCAGACCGCTCTGCTCCCTCACCCCCAGCCCCTCTCCCAAAGGGAGAGGGGAGATTGAGATAGCGCTCCGCGCTGCCGGGGCGAACGAGGCAGCAAAGGGTTTCCGGAAAACTGGAGATGTCCCTGTTGAACTGCTGCTGTTTCGTTTTATGGCTGCTCAGGATGGTCGTAGCTTCAGGGGGTGGCGATCATCACATGCTTGGTAATCTGATAGTCGCGCACCGCCTCGGCGGAAAGATCTTTGCCAAATCCCGATTGTTTGAAGCCGCCATGGGGAGCCTCAGAGGCAATGGGAATGTGGTCGTTGATCCAGACGGTGCCCACCTCCAGCTCAGCGGCTAGTTTCATGGCTCGTCCGATGTCTTGAGTCCACACAGAAGCCGCCAACCCGTATAGGACGTCATTGCCCAGGCGTAGCGCCTCCGCTTCTTCGCGGAACGAGCCGAGCGTGAGAACCGGCCCAAAAACCTCACTCTGCACGATCTCCGCTTTTTGATCGACATTGGCAATCACTGTGGGTTCGTAGTAGTAGCCCCGGTCAAACTGGGAAGGGATCCGCCCGCCGGTCAGCACTTTGGCCCCTTCGGCTTTGGCCCGCTCCACAAATCCCATCACCCGCTCCCGCTGGGCTGCCGAGACCAAAGGACCCATCTCCACCCCCGCCTCAAAAGGGGATCCCAGTGTCACTTTGCGCATCGCCTCCACAATGGCCTCCTGCACCTGCGCCAGCTTGCTCTCGTGCACATAGACGCGGGTGGCTGCCGTACAGTCCTGGCCGGTGTTGAACGTGGCGGCGAAGGCGGCCTTGGCGGCCACGCTTTCCACGTCAGCATCTGCAAAAACCAGGAAGGGCGCTTTCCCCCCCAACTCCAAATGCACCCGCTTCAGGGTATCGGCGGCGGTGCGCATCACCTGCTTGCCGGTGGCGGTAGAGCCGGTAAGGCTGACCATGCGCACCTGCGGGTGCTCCACCAAAGCTTGGCCGGTGGCATTGCCCCCGGTAACAATGTTCACAACCCCCGGCGGGATCCCGGCTTCAGCGATCAGTTCCCCCAGCATCAGAGTGGTCAGAGGGGTGGTGGGAGCAGGCTTGAGCACCACCGTACAGCCAGCAGCCAGAGCAGGGCCGATCTTCCAGACGGCCATCAGCAGCGGGTAGTTCCAGGGGGTAATTTGCGCGCACACCCCCACCGGCTCTTTGCGAAATAGCGAGGTGTAACCCTTGGCGTATTCTCCGGCGCTGAAGCCATGGATGTCGCGGGCGGCGGCAGCGAAGAAACGCAGATTGTCGACCGCAAACGGCAAATCTCCCCCCAAGCTCACCAGCTCGTAGGGCTTGCCGGTGTTTTCCGACTCTACACGTGCCAATTCGGCGGCGCGAGCTTCGATGAGATCCGCCAATTTCCAGAGGGCCAGGGAGCGCTCGCCAGGCGTGAGTTTCGACCAACGGCCATCGTAAAAGGCCGTCTGGGCAGCCTGCACCGCCCGATCCACATCGGCCGGGCTGGCATCCACCACCTCTGCTAGTTCCTCGCCAGTAGCCGGGTTCTCGATGGTCATCAAGCCCCCCCCTTGGCTATCGACCCATTGGCCGTCGATCCAGAGTTTGTAGGCCATAGCGATGTCCTCAACTGCTTGGTAAGGGTGAAATGGCTTTCCCCATTGTGCCGAATCTTCTTGAGTTGACCAGAAAAAAGGCAGCATAAGGATCCCGGCCCAAAACCGGGATCCTTTTCTGTTTTGACCTGGGCTTTGGGGCCGTCTCTGACCGGCTAGCGGTGCAAGTAGGTGTAGGCCCGCAGGTTGTCTTCGAAGTGCTGCTGCAAAGCGCGGGCCTGATCCAGGCTAATCTGCCCCCGTTGCAGGGCGGCTTCGGTGGCGTGGTGCAGGGTTTCCACCAGATCTTCGCTGTTGTACTGCACCCAGCTCAGCACTTCGCCGATGGTGTCCCCCTTGATAACTTGGGTGACTTGGTAGCCGCCGGGACGGGTGCGGATGTGCACGGCGTTGGTGTCGCCAAACAGGTTGTGCAGATCCCCCAGGATCTCCTGGTAGGCGCCCCCCAGAAACACCCCCAGCAGGTAGGGCTGCCCATCGGGATCGTGCAGCGGCAAGACCGAGGTGATCTGCCCGTCTTCGCCAAAGAAGCGGTTGATCTTGCCGTCGCTGTCGCAGGTCAGATCCGCCAAGGTGGCCCATTGGCGCGGCTCCTCGTCCAGACGGTGGATGGGCATGATGGGAAACACCTGGTCGATGGCCCAGCTATCCGGCAGGGATTGGAAGAGGGAGAAATTGCCGTAGTAGATGCTGGCCAGCATCTCGTCCAGATCTAGAAGATCTACGGCCACCGGCTGCCCCGCCTGGTGCTGCTCGTAGGCCAGTGTGCAGATCTTGTCGGAGCAGTTCCAGAACATCCGCTCCACCTCGGCCCGCTCCTGCAAGCTGAGGGATCCCTCGGTAAATTGGCGCAGGGCGGCTTCTTTGAGCTCCTGGCAGCGGCGATAGTCGGCCACCAGGGTCTCCGGCTGGATCTGGTAGTAAAGCTGGTTCAGCTTCTGGATCACCTCGGCATCGGACGTGAGCTGGGTGGGCATGGGGTAGGGGCTGGCGGCGTTGACATCCTGCACGTCAAAGACCAGCACCGACTGGTGGGACATCAGGGCCCGCCCACTTTCGGTCACCAGCACCGGCGGCTGGATCCCGTGCGGCTGCAGGGTGGTCAGCACCGTCTGCACCACGGTGGCGGCGTAATCCTCCAAGCTGTAGCTCTGGGAGAAATGGCTGGTGGACTGGGATCCGTCGTAATCAACCCCCAAGCCGCCGCCGATATCCAGATAGCCCATCGGCGCCCCCAGTTTGACCAGCTCGATGTAGATCTGGCTGGCCTCCCGCACGGCCCGCCCATGCACGCTCACCATCGAGATCTGCGAGCCAATGTGGTAGTGCAACAGACGCAGACAGTGCAGCTTGCCGGCCTCCCGCAGCCGTTCCACCACCTGCAACATCTCCGTGGCCGTGAGGCCGAACTTGGCCCGATCCCCAGCCGAGGTGCCCCAACGCCCGATCCCTTGGGCTGAGAGCTTGGCCCGCACCCCCAGGATGGGATCAATGCCCAGGTGCTCGGCAGCCTGCAGCACCAGCTCCAGCTCCTGCAGCCGCTCCAGGACGATGATGGGGGTGCGCCCCAGCCGCTGGGCCAAGAGAGCCGTCTCCATAAAATCGCGGTCTTTGTAGCCGTTGCAGATCAACAAAGCCCCAGGCGTATCCAGCAGAGCCAGGGCAATCAACAGCTCCGGCTTGGAGCCTGCCTCCAGCCCAAAGTGGTAGGCGCGACCGTGCTTGACCACCTCTTCCACCAGGTGGCGCTGCTGGTTCACCTTGACCGGGTAAACCCCCCGATAGACGTTGGGGTAGCCAAAGCGCTCGATGGCCTGCTGAAAGCTCTCGCAAAGCCGCCGCATGCGGTCGGCCACGATCTCGGGAAAGCGAATCAACAAAGGCAACTGCAAACCCCGCGCCACCAGATCCATCACCAGGTGGTACAGGTCGATGCCAGGTTCCTGCTGCTGTAGGCCCTGTGGGGTTACCTCCACATGACCGGCGGCGTTGATACGGAAGTAGGGATCCCCCCAACCGGAGATGCGATAGAGCTTTTCGCTGTCTCGCAGTGTCCAGGGAGAACGAGTCAAAGTCGGCATAGTAGTCCCCCAGATACCGAGATGTAAACAGCGCAGGATTTCTGCACAGAATCCACAATATATTGCTCTATTCCAAGATATGTCAAGATTTTTCCAAGGCAGGGGGGATCCGGCCCGAAACCGGCTAAGCCTTGCCAGATAAGGCTTTGGCCTGGGGATCCCTCTGCGGTTGCTGCAGAACTCAACTCTTTCATTCTCTTTCTTTCGCTGTTTTTCTTTGTTTTTCTCGAGCAAGCTCTGTTTTCCGTCTTGAGACAAAGACAGAGTTGGGATCCCCGTTTTTGCCGAAGCGCGCAGCGAACCCTGCGGGGATCGGCGACCAGTTGGTGAAGAGAAGAAGCCGACTTTTGCGGGAAGTTGACCCCTCTGGTGCTTGCCAGAGCTAACGATGGCAGCCCTTGACAGAACTCCGTGGGCAAGACTAAGGATCGGGGCGGAGAGCTTGGAGCGCCTCAGCCATGGTTCAACTGCCCCGCTGCCGCCGTCGAGAAATGCTGCTGTCGTTGCTGGCTGCTGCCGGCCTAAGCGCCTGCCAACAGGGATCCCGTTCTGGCCAAGCCGGCGATGCTGTCCCCGTCGCCGACAGCCAGTCTTCCGGGGAAATTGTGTTGATCAACGGGGCTGGGGCTACCTTCCCGGCCCCTCTGTATTTGCGCTGGTTTTCCGACTACCGCCAGGTGGATCCCAAAGTGGAAATCAACTTCCAGCCGGTGGGCAGTGCCACCGGGATCCGCCAATTTATCGACCAGACGGTGGACTTTGCCGCCAGCGACGTGGCCATGACCGATGCCGAGATTGCCGAGGTGAAGCGGGGCGTGGTCATGATCCCGATGACAGCAGGCAGCATTGCCGTCGGCTACAACCTGCCCGGGATCCGCTCCGGCCTCAAGCTATCCCGCTCCGTCTTGGTGCAGATCTTCCGCGGCCAGATTACCCAGTGGCGGGATCCGCAGATTTTGGCCCTCAACCCCGATTTGGAGATCCCCGACCTGACCATCGCCGTCTGCTACCGCTCCGACGGCAGCGGCACCACCGACACCTTTACCCGCCACCTGGCCGCCATCGACCCCGCTTGGGCCGCCGAGATTGGTGTCGGCATGTCCCTGGAGTGGCCGGTGGGCATTGGGGTCAAGGGCAACGAAGGCATGAGCGCCCAGATGCTCTACAGCGAAGGGGTGATCGGCTATGTGGAATCGGTCTACGCCCGCGACCTGGATCTATCGGTGGCGGCCCTGGAAAACCGCCGCGGCGAGTTTGTCCTCCCCACCCCCGCAGCCTCGGCCCTGGCCCTGAGCGAAATCGAGCTGCCTGAGAACCTGCGGGCCTTTGAGCCGGATCCGTCCGGCGCCGGGGCTTATCCCATCGTCACCTACACCTGGATCCTGGCCTACCGCCAGTACCGGGATCCCGCTATTGCCACTGCCCTGCGGGCGGTGCTGCGCTGGGCCCTCAGCGAAGGACAGGCTCTGGCCGAAGCAATGGGCTACCTGCCCCTGGCCGAAACCGTTGTGGCCCGCAGCCTGGAAGCCCTGCAGCTTATCCAGAGCTAGCCGCCCTTGCCCCAAGCGGCCCTGGAAGCAAGGTCCCGGCAGGTACGGAGATCCGTAACTGCTCTGCCTTCCAGTTGCCAGAAATGGGCGGCATTCTCGCCCTGACCGCAATGCCCTGCTGGTTAGGATCAGCCTAGGAAACAGCTAAATACCTGCTGAATTTTCACGGATTGGCTGCCCAAGCTACTTCATACAGCCTGGCGGCGGTAGCCGAGGTAATGTCTTGAACAAGAGGAGAACAAGGAGCCGATGGGAAAAGTTGTAGGAATTGACTTGGGCACAACCAACTCGGTTGTCGCCGTAATGGAAGGGGGTGTCCCCACCGTCATCGCCAATGCCGAGGGCACTCGCACCACGCCCTCGGTGGTTGCCTTCACCAAAGATGGAGAGCGCCTGGTAGGGCAGATGGCCCGCCGCCAGGCGGTGCTCAACCCCGAAAACACCTTTTATTCGGTCAAGCGGTTCATCGGGCGCAAGTACGATGAGCTGAATGCCGATTCCAAGCGGGTCTCTTACCAGGTGCGGCGGGATGAACGGGGCAATGTCAAGTTGTATGCACCCCGCTTGAACAAGGAATTTGCCCCCGAAGAGATCTCGGCCATGGTGTTGCGCAAGCTGGTGGATGATGCCAGCCGCTACCTGGGCCAACCGGTTACCCAAGCCGTCATTACTGTACCTGCTTACTTCAACGACTCGCAGCGGCAGGCCACCAAAGATGCCGGGAAGATCGCCGGCTTGGAAGTGCTGCGCATCATCAACGAGCCGACGGCGGCTTCTCTGGCCTATGGCTTGGACAAGCGCAACAACGAGACCATCCTCGTCTTCGACCTGGGCGGCGGCACCTTCGACGTGTCCATCCTGGAGGTGGGCGATGGGGTCTTTGAGGTGAAATCCACCAGTGGCGACACGCAGTTGGGAGGCGACGACTTCGACAAGAAGATCGTGGACTGGATGGCTGAGCAGTTCAAGCAAATGGAAGGGATCGACCTGCGGCAAGACCGGCAGGCCCTGCAGCGGCTGACGGAAGCCGCCGAAAAAGCCAAGATCGAGCTGTCCAGTGTCTCCGAGACCACCATCAACCTGCCCTTCATCACTGCCACTGCCGATGGTCCAAAGCACCTGGAGCTGAAGCTCTCCCGCGCCCAGTTTGAACACCTCTGCGCCGACCTGCTGGAGCGCTGCAAAGGGCCGGTGGAGCAGGCCCTGCGGGATGCCAAGCTCACCAAGGCCGACATCAACGAAGTGGTATTGGTGGGCGGCTCCACCCGCATTCCAGCGGTGCAGCGGCTGGTGAAGGAGCTGCTGGGCAAAGAGCCCAACCAGAGCGTCAACCCCGACGAGGTGGTGGCCGTGGGCGCTGCCATCCAGGCCGGTGTGCTGGCGGGCGAAGTTAAAGATGTGCTGCTGCTGGATGTCACCCCCTTGTCTTTGGGGGTGGAAACCCTGGGCGGCGTGGCCACCAAGCTGATCCCGCGCAACACCACCGTGCCCACCCGCAAGTCGGAGATCTTCTCCACCGCCGAAGATGGGCAGACCTCGGTGGAAATCCACGTGGTGCAAGGGGAGCGGGAGCTGGCCCGCGACAACAAGTCCCTGGGCCGCTTCAAGCTGGACGGGATCCCGCCGGCTCCCCGCGGTGTGCCGCAGATCGAGGTGACCTTCGACATCGACGCCAACGGCATCCTCAAGGTGACGGCCAGAGATAAGGGCAGCGGCAAGGAGCAGAGCATCTCCATCACCGGCGCCTCCACGCTGGATAGCAAAGAGGTGGAGCGGATGATTGCCGAAGCCGAGAAATACGCTGCCGAAGACCGCGCCCGCCGCGAGAAAATCGAGCGCCGCAACAAGGCCGACTCGCTGGCCTACCAGGCCGAGCGGCAGTTGAAGGAGCTGGGCGACAAGATCTCCTCCAGCAAGCGCAGCCAAATCGAGACCTTGGTGCGGGAGCTGCGGGACGCCATTCAACGGGAGGACGACAGCGCCATCCAGAGCAAAGAGCGGGAGCTGCAGGAGGCCCTCTACGCCATGAGCAGCGAGCTCTATCAACAGCCCGGCGCCGCTTCCAGCTCCACCTCTGGGACGACCTCTGGCGGCAGCGACGACGTCATCGACGCCGACTTCACCGAGACCAAGTGACGGCAGTGGGATCCCTCTGGGGCTCCTTATCCACAGCACCGATAATGAGGAAGGACGGGATAGGCGATGGCGTCTAGCCCGCCTTCTTCTCTTTTCGTCAACGGGTCGGAAGCCAACTGCTTGGTTTTTTGCCCATTCTCAGCAATTTGCCTGCGGACGCCTCCATGCAAAACTTCAAGGACTACTACAAGATTCTGGGGGTCAGCAAGACGGCCACCGCCGACGAGATCAAGCAGGCCTATCGGCGCTTGGCCCGGAAATATCACCCGGATGTTAACCCGAACAACAAAGCCGCCGAAGAGAAGTTTAAGGAGATCAACGAAGCCTACGAAGTTCTCTCGGATCCCGGCAAACGCAGGCAATACGACCAATTTGGCCAATATTATCAGCAGGGTGGGTTCCGTTCCCGGCGGGAGACCTATAGCCAGCCCTACGGCAGCCCTTTTGCCGATGCCCCCTTCAACGAAGACTTTGGATTTGGTGGGGGGGGTGTCGATTTCAGCCAATTTGACGATTTTCAAGATTTTATCGATCAACTGCTGGGCCGAGTGCGCAGCCAAAGCACAAACCGCAGCAGCGGCTTTTCCGGATCCAGCGACAACGCCAATTACGATGCTGAGGCCACCATTCAGCTCACCATCCCTGAAGCTTTCGAGGGGGGTAAGCGCCGCCTGCGGGTGGGCGGGGATCGCGTGCTCGAGGTCAACATCCCAGCAGGGATTACGCCAGGGAAGCGGATTCGCCTGCGCGGCCAAGGCCACCCCAACCCCAACGGCGGCGCCGGCGATCTGTACCTCAAGATCGAGCTGAAAGACCATCCCTTCTATCGCCTGGAGGGATTCGATGTTTACTGTGATCTGCCCATCAGTCCCAGCGAAGCGGTTTTGGGTGCCCAGGTGGAGGTGCCCACCCTGGATGGGGTGGTGAAGCTGCGGATCCCGCCTGGCATGCAGCCGGGGCGAAAGTTGCGGCTGGCGGAAAGGGGCTTCCCCAAGGGCAACGGAGAACGGGGGGATTTTTACGTGGTGGTGCAGATCCATTTGCCCACCCGTCTCTCTGATGAGGAACGGGAACTTTACGAAAAGCTGCAGCGGGTTCAATCCTACGATCCTCGGGCCGCCCTTAAGCTCTAGCAGTCGAGTGGGATCCCGGTGAAATCTGGCCGCGTCGGCGGGACGGGATTTGTCTGACCCTGGCTCCATTGCAGTTGCCGTAGGATGCCGCGCAACAAGGCCACCTCGGCCACGGTCAAGCCGGCCCGCTGGAACAGGGCGCGAAATTTGAGCATTTTGCGGCGGGCGGTGTGGGGGTGTAGGTAGCCGATCTGCAGCAAGAGCGCTTCCAAATGTCCAAAAAAGCCTTCCAGCAGCTCGAAGGGAACGAGCCTTTGGGAGAGGGGCACAGAAGGGGCGGGGGGAGGGTTCTGGCAGATGAGGGTGCGCAGCTCGTAGCAACACATGCCCACCGCCTGGGCCAGATTTAAAGACGGGTAAACCGGATCGGTGGGGATCTGGATCTGGCGATGGCAGAGGGCCAGCTCCTCGTTGCTCAAGCCGCGATCTTCGGGGCCAAACACAAGGGCAGCAGGGCCGGCAGCCAGCAAGGCGGGGAAGGCTTGGCGAGGGGACTGGATTTGCCATTCGGGGGGGTAGGCTTGGCTGCGCCCTGTTGTCCCGAAAACTTGCACACACCCCTGCAGGGCTTCAGCCAAGGTTTGCACCGTCTGGGCTTGATGGAGCAGGTCTGCCGCATGCACGGCCATGGTGATCGCTTCCCTGTCGAGGGGATCGCATTGGGGATCCACCAACACCCATTGCCGCAGGCCCATGTTTTTCATTACACGGGCAATGGCGCCGAGGTTGCGCGGCCCAGCCGGCTGCACCAACACGATGCGCACCTGCGCCAATTGCTCTTGAGCCCAGTGGGACGATGTCGGCATTGCTCAGAAGGAATCGCAGATAGGGATCCCCTAAAGTAGAGGAGTTAGATCTTGTCATAAAGATTGTGCCGATGGGATCCGCCTACCGCTGTTGGCTGAGCTTGATTTGTCTGGTGTTGGTGGGATGCTGCTGGGGATCCCCGGCGTTGGCTGCCCATTCGTTGCTCTCCACGGCAGCAGAGCCGGCGCAGGTGGCTCCATCCTCTCAGTCTCTGGTAGAAGCGCGACAACGGCTGGAAGCAATTGCCGCGGCGATGCGCTCGATCCGCCTGTGTAGCCGTCCTAACTGCCGTTACCGCGATATCTCGGTAGAAGTGCGGCCTGTGGCAGGAGCCGAGTCGCCAGAGTACGAGGGCCGCATCGACGCCACCCTCGACCGCCCCTCCGGCAGCTTGGACAGGGCCCACTACCGGCTGCGGTTTCGGGAGGGACGCTGGCAGTTGCTGGGCGGCGAAGAGGTTTCTGATGTTTCCTCCTTTTTCTTTGAGGGAGATACCTACGAGGTGTTCAGCAGCTACGGTAGTCGCAAAGCCAAATTGGCGGATGCCAGCAGCAGCCTGCGGGTGGGCTACCGGGAGCTGTACTACCGCGTTTTCGACCAGGGCCAAGAGCGTCTGCCATAGGAGCGGGGAGCAGTTATGAGAGACCAACAGCACACCTTGGCCAGCTCCATTGCCCTGGAAGGGGTGGGCCTGCACACCGGTCTGCCCGTGCGCTGTAGCCTGCATCCGGCCCCTGCCGGCAGCGGTCGGGTCTTTGTGCGGGTGGATCAACCGGGATCCCCTGAGATCCCGGCCCGCTTGGGATCCCTGGCTCCTGCCCCTCTCTGCACCTTGCTGCAGCAGGGATTTGCTCAGGTGCAGACGGTGGAGCACCTCTTGGCCGCCCTCTACATCTTGGGCATCGACAACTGCCGCATCGAAGTGGCGGGGCCGGAGCTGCCGCTCTTGGACGGCTCTGCCTTACCTTTTGTGCAGGCCATCGCCCAGGCCGGGATCCTGGCCCAAGACCAGCCGGCACAACAGGGGGTGATCCGGGAGCCGGTTACCGTCTGGGCAGGGGAAGCCTTTGTCAGCGCCTTGCCCCACCCCGTCACTCGCTTTACCTATGGCATCGATTTTGCCGATTGCCCCATTGGCCAACAGTGGCTGAGCTGGCGGGAGAACAGGGCGGATTTTGTCCAGTCCATCGCGCCGGCCCGCACCTTTGCCCGCCAACAGGACGTAGAGCGGGCCCGCCAACAGGGGCTGATCCAGGGGGGCAGCCTGGAAAATGCTATCGTTTGCAGCCAAACCGAGTGGTTGGGGCCGTTGCGCTTCCCAGATGAGCCGGTGCGCCATAAGCTGATAGATTTACTAGGAGATCTCAGCTTGTTGGGCTGCCGCTTGCAGGGGCACATTGTGGCCTACAAGGCGGGCCACGCCCTGCACCACCGTTTGGCCGAGCAGTTGCTCCAGAGTGGATCCCTGCAGGTGGAGCCAGCTCAAGAGCAACCAAGGGATCCCCTTGGTGGGGTGGAATCTCGCTCTTCGTTTTGAGAGGGAGCCCGGCTTCTGGGATGGGTGAAAAGTTCCTGGGCCTGCTGCAATTTCTCTGTGCGGCCTTGCTTCTGCTTCAAGGCTCTCCCATGCGGGTTTTAAGGTTTGTCTTCCGGTTCTGTGGGTTACCATGTCTTCTGATGTCTCTCCTCCTCCTCTCCTCTCGGCTGAAGCAGCTGCTCAGTTGGCAACCGCTCCCCCCGTCTTCACAACGGAGCAAATCCTAGAGATCCTGCCCCACCGCTATCCTTTTTTGCTCGTGGATCGCGTGGTGGAGTACCAACCTGGGCAACGGGCGGTGGGCCTGAAGAACGTCACCTTCAACGAGCCCTTTTTCCAGGGGCATTTCCCCAACCGACCGATCATGCCCGGCGTTCTCATCGTCGAGGCCATGGCGCAGCTGGGGGGGATCGTGTTGACCAAGTTGCCCGATGTGGCCGGGCGCTTGGCCCTCTTTGCCGGCATCGATGGCGTTCGCTTTCGCCGTCCGGTGTTGCCGGGGGATCAACTGCTGCTTTCTGCCGATTTGCTCACCATCCGGCAAAAACGCATCGGCAAAATGTTTTGCCGCGCTCAGGTAGGAGGGCAACTGGTAACCGAAGGGGAGCTGATGTTCTCCTTGGTGGATTGATCACAGCGGCCAGCCGAGGAAGGCTCTGGGCGCGGCTGTCAAAGGACTCCGTCCCGCTAGCGCGAACGGCGCAGCGGCGACTTGTCGCCAGGAGACCCTGCTAAAGTGTTGAGATAGGGAGATGGCTCATTCCCGTCCAGATCGGGTAAACATGTTGCTGCGCAAGGTTGAGGTGGCAGTGTCTGATCTCCCCCGAACCTCAATCATCATTCGCAGGGTTGGGAGCGTAACCACAGTTGCTGGCTAGGTTGGACATGAGTTCGTTGGCTTCAGCGGGATCCACTCCCAACGTTTCTGCAAGTGCGCCGCACCGCTCACGCATCCACCCCACGGCGGTGATCCATCCGAAAGCTGAGTTGCACGAGACGGTTCAGGTTGGCCCCTATGCAGTTATTGGCGAACATGTGCGCATTGGTGCCAACACGGTGGTGGGGGCCCACGTGGTGATCGATGGCTGGACAGACATTGGCGAGGACAACCAGATTTTTCCGGGAGCGGTGCTGGGCACGGAGCCGCAGGATCTGAAGTACAGCGGCGCGCCCTCTCAGGTGGTGATCGGCAGAGGCAACCGCATCCGCGAGTTCGTCACCATCAACCGGGCCACCAATGAGGGGGAGGCCACCCTGATCGGCGACAACAACCTGCTGATGGCCTACGCCCATGTTGCCCACAACTGCGTCATCGAAAATCAGGTGGTGATTACCAATGCTGTTTCCTTGGCCGGCCACATCCACATCGAGTCGCAAGCCCGCATCGGCGGTATGGTTGGGATCCACCAGTTCACCCGCATCGGGCGCCTGGCCATGGTGGGGGCAATGAGCCGGGTGGACCGCGACGTGCCGCCTTACCTGTTGGTGGAAGGGCATCCGGCCCGCATTCGCGGCCTCAACTTGGTGGGGTTGCGGCGAGCCAAAGGGATGGAGGGATCCCTGCCGGCCTTGCGGCAAGCCTATCGGCTGCTATACCGTTCTGGTCTGCCCCTAGAAAAAGCGCTGCAAACCCTGCGCAGCAGCCTCCGCAGCGAGGGGGGGTGCTGCATCTGTTCCCTGCAGGGCAAAGAATGGGTGGATGAGACGGGATCTTTACAACACCTGCTGCAATTTTTGGAAGATTCCCTTTCCCAACCCCAACGGCGTGGACCCCTGCCGGCCCTACGCGGGAGAGGGGAAGAGTTGCCAGAGCTGGGTGATTAAGGATCGCAGGTGAGCCATCTGTTTGTGTGCACAGGCGAGGTCTCAGGGGATCTGCAGGCCAGCCATCTCATTCGCGAACTGCTGCGCCAACGCCCGCACTTGCGCATCACCGCGGTCGGGGGAGAGGAGATGGCTGCTGCCGGAGCCCGGCTGCTGCACCGCACCACCGAGATCAGCTCCATCGGCATCCTGGAAGCTCTCCCCTTCGTCGGCCCTGCCCTCTGGACAGAGTGGAAAATTCGCCGCTTTTTGGCCCAAGACCCGCCGGATGTGGCTGTGCTGGTGGACTACATCGGCGTCAACAGCCGCATTGCCCCTCTGCTGCAGCGGCGGCAGATCCCCGCCGTGTACTACATTGCCCCCCAGGAATGGGTCTGGTCGCCCAACAGCCGCCTTACCTACCAACTGGCCCAGCAGATGCGGCTGATGCTGGCGATTTTCCCTGAGGAAGCCCGCTACTACGCCGCAGCAGGAGCCCACGTGCAGTATGTGGGCCATCCCCTGTTGGATATTCTGGCCGCTGTACCCAGCCGTGCTCAAGCCAGAGCCCAGTTGGGGATCCCGGCTGAAGCCACGGTGGTGGTGGTGGTGCCGGCTTCGCGGCGGCAAGAGCTGCGCTCGGTTTTGCCTGTTCTGCTCCAGGCAGCTCAGTTGTTGAAAGCTCACCTGCCCCAGGCGCAGTTTTGGGTGCCCTTGGCCTCGCCCCGTTTTGCCGCCCCGATTGCCCGGGCTGCCCGCCGTCTTGGGCTCAACCTCACCCTTTTGGATCCCCAAGCCCTGCCCTTCTTCTCGCCCCACAAAGCCCATCACCTTGCTTTGGCAGCGGCTGACTTGGTGCTGGCCAAGTCCGGCACGGTGAACTTGGAGACGGCCATCTTGGGGATCCCACAGGTGGTGATCTACCGCCTCAACCCGCTCACCTTTTGGCTGGCCCGCCACTGGCTGAAGGTGTCGGTGCCCTTTATGTCTCCCCCCAACTTGGTGCTGATGCGCCCCATTGTGCCGGAATTGTTACAGGAGCAGGCCCAGCCGGAGCAGATCGCCCAACTGGCGCTGGAGCTGCTGACCCGGAAGCAAGCCCAACTGCAAGCCGACTATGCCGCGATGCGGGCGGCCCTGGGAGAACCCGGCGTTCTCGCCCGCGCCGCCAAGGCCATCCTAGAGGTGTTGGATGGCAAGTAACTCCGGCAACTCAGCACCGGGGAACGGCCAGGGCTGCTGTTGGAGCTCTTTAACAGGCCTATCCCAGGGATCGCTTGCCCTGGCGGTTTTGATGGACTAGGCTGAAGTCAGGGTAGGGATCGGTTTGTGCGCAAAAAGCCTAAGTGCTTCGCAGGCCAGCGGCCAACTTTGTGGAGTGAATGTTGTGCAATCCCCAGTTGTTCTCAATTCCGAACGCCCATTGCCAAATGTTTCGCCGACGGTACTGTTGGCGGACGATGACCCATTCATACGAAAGTACTTGGCTCTTTTGTTGAGCCATGAGGGCTATTGGGTGGCGGAGGCCGAAGACGGTGAGCAAGCCTTGCAGCTTTTTGCTCAAACTCAACCCCAGATAGCCCTCCTGGATGCCCTCATGCCCGGCTTAGACGGGTTTGAGTGTTGCCGCCAACTACGGGCTTTGGATGCGGATCTGCCCTGCTTGATGATCACCTCACTCGAGGATCAAGATTCCATCGACAAAGCCTTTGCTGCCGGAGCCAGCGACTACGTGACCAAACCCGTTTACTGGCCCGTGATGCGTCAGCGCATCCGCTACCTGCTCAAAGGCCGTCAGACACTGGTAAACCTGCGCCAACAGGCGGCCCGCGAACAAGCTCTGAACCGGGTTGTGCGGGCCATTCGCGCTGCTTTGCAGTTGGATCAGATCTTTGCTGTGGCCACCCGTGAGATTTGTCATCTGCTGGAGGCGGATCGGGTGAGCATCAGCATCTATCGGCCTCAGCAACAGCATTGGCGCATCATCTCCGAGTACTCCACTCAGCCGAATCACTATTTGGGCTGTCTCATTCCCGATGCCGAAAGCCCCATTGCCCAACAGTTGAAGCAAGGGAAGGTAGTGTTGCTGGAAGCAGCCGACCAGGCTGAAGGTTGGGCCTACATTGCTTCTATGGCCAAAGCCTATCCCGGCAGTTGGCTGTTGGTACCCCTCTACGGCGGCGAAAGCCCCGCATTTGGCCCGGCCCACCTCACCCTGTGGGGCAGCTTGTGTCTGCAACTGAAAACAACGCGCCCCGGCTGGTTAGCCAGCAGTCAGGATCTGATCTTGGCCTTGGCCGATCACCTCTCCATCGCCATTCAGCAGGCAGAACTGTTCCAACAGATCCAGGAGCTCAACCGCACCCTGGAAGAAAAGGTACAAGACCGCACTGCCCAACTGGATCGGCAGGTGCAGGAATTGCAGTGGCTGGATCACCTAAAAAATGATTTCCTCAGCACGGTGTCCCACGAGCTGCGCACCCCTCTTGCCAACATGAAAATGGCCATCCGCCTGCTCAGCGCTGTCCTGCTGCCTGACCAGGGTGCTGCCAAATCCCCGGATCCGGCCAAGATCTCTCAGTACTTGAAAGTGTTGGACAACGAATGTGAGCGGGAGATCAAACTGGTCGAGGATCTGCTGGAACTGCAGCGGTTGGAGGTGCTCAAAGGACTCCGTCCTGCTAACGCGAACGGCTCACAGCAGCCCTGCTGGTTGGCGTTGCAAGCGTGGTTGCCCCCAATCGCGGAGCCCTTCGCTCAAGATGCCTACCGCCGCCATCAGCACTTCAGCCTTGGGATCCCTCCCGAACTGCCCGCCATTTCTACCCTGCCGGAGGTGCTCAAGTCGGTGCTGGCCGAATTGCTGAGCAATGCTTGTAAATTTACCCCTGCCGAGCACCAGATCAGCCTACAGGTCACCAACCATTCCGATCACCTAGAAATCCAGATCCTCAACACCGGCGTCACCATTCCCCCAGAAGAACAAAAGCGAGTCTTTGAGAAGTTCTATCGGGTGCCCAGCGCAGATCCCTGGCGACAAGGGGGGACGGGGCTGGGGCTGGCCCTTGTGCAACAGCAGGTGCACCTGCTGCAAGGAAGCATTCACCTCAGCAGCGAGGCAAATCGCACCTACTTTACCTTGCGGCTGCCTCTGGTTCTCTCTGCCCTTGACCAAGACAAGCCGGCTCAGCCTAGGGTGTAGGTGTTGGGGTGGCCGGCTTGGATTCTTGCAAAACTTCTTGCAAGCGCACGCGAACCCGCTGGTTGAGGGCAGGATTTTCGTTCGCTAAGGTCATCAATTCGCGGTATTGCAGCACCGTCAGCCCTTGCTGCTCGACAATGCGGCTGGCTTTGGTTTCCGTGCGCTGCATAATTTGCTCATATTCCTCTTCGTTCTGGGTTTCCCGCAGTTGGGCGCTGGCTTCTCGAATCAGGGGATCCAACTCCAACAAAATCCGCACCAACTGTTCCACCTGAGCATCGGTGACTTGCTCTGGGGTCAGAGTCGGAGATGCCAGAGGGCTGGGAGTTGCGGGGGTCTCAGTCGGAGAAGCAGTCGCAGCAGGACTGGGCAGCGGGGTTGCTCCCTGTGCCCAAACCGGCAGGGATCCCAAGCTGAGTCCCAGACCCACCAGCAATGCGAATTTCATCATGCCCAAAACTCCCTAGACCTAGACGAGGTTTACCCGAGCCTTTGAGGTGCAGCTAAAGCTAGGCTAGCAAGATGCCTGTGTTCCGTCTGATCGCTTCAGCGCAGTCCTGGAAACCCAGCAAACTCATCAAGCTTCTTTGCCGGTCACTTGGATCGGGATCCAATCCCTACGGTACCAGAACCTCTCACCCCTTGGCTGGGCACTCAGGACAGACCCGCGAGAGGGCTATATGGATCTGCTGTGGATCTCTTGTAGAAACAAGAAGTTAGCTGTACAGTCTTAGTACACTGCCCGAGAGCAGACCCTTCCTCTTCTCGGTCGAGCAGTTCCAAACTGGCAAAGTCGGCAACTGACTCAGCACTTCAACCCAAAAGAGGTTGATTTGAAACTGAGTTTAGGTATATATTCTGTTGAGCACCGTTTCTGCTAATGTTAAGCTGGAGCTCAGATTTGATGAGAGTCTCCTGCGTTGGCAGCTGATTTTCTCTACAGTTGCCAGAGGCAGTGGATTCGCTTCAAGATTAAGCCTAGCAACCACTCAACTTGTCAGCTCTCTTCGCAGGCAGTTTTTGGGGATTTTCACTCAGAGGACGCTTCCCCATGGGAGTTTGGGGCTGGTGTTCGAGTTGCCCTCCCGCCGAGCAAAAGGAAGTTGCTGGTTCATGGTTTATTGTTCTTGTAAAGAAGAATAACAAAAATGGGTAAAAGTTATTGATTTTCTTAAGCAGTGCTGATATATTCCCTTTGCGGTTGTTCGGTGATCCCTCTACAGGAGGCTTACATTGGTTAGGAGAAGAAAGCGTAAGAGCCGCCGTCGTCTGGAAGGGCGCAAGATTTTAGATCATATCCCTCAATTTAATTTGGACAGTGGTGAGGAGAAGTCTGTAACTGCTGCTCGCAGATATATTCAGGAAAATTCTATTCAGCCGCCTGCGCTGATTTTGGTACGGCGCAATGAGCATACGATTGATCGGTTTTTTTGGGCGGAGAAGGGGTTATTTGGTGCGCAATATGTCGAGGAGAACCACTTCCTTTTTCCCAGCCTGCGGGCTTTGCTAGCGGAAGTTGCGGCTGAGAAGCCGGAGAAAAAATCCTCGAAGGCTCTTGCAACTGCCGCCCGCTAGTTCCTGGCTGCTTTTCCCCACAGCAGGCAGTTGGGAGACTTTGAATGGCGTGGAGCTCCGGATGCCTCATGGCCCAAGTTCGACCTGCTGGTGGCAGCGGGAGGGTCACGCGCTACCCTACAAGGGATCCCGTCGGAGATGCCGGATGAGCCGACTGCCTCAAACCACCGCCCATGTGCAGATTACCCGCCGCTCTTGGCAGGAGGGTGCCATCGAAGGGGAAGTCAACGCCAACGGTTGGGTTTGGCGCTTCTGCTGGTGCTTTCGGGCCGGGGAGCTGAAGGTGGAACCTTCTGTGGGGCGGGCTTTGATTTGTGAGCCCTTGAGCCGTTTTCTGGAAAAATCGGACTATCTGCTGGAACCCGGCAGCAACTACTCGTTTGTGATTCGCAGTAGCCTGTAGGTTTTCCCGAGAAGGACTCCCTCCTGCTACGGCAACGGGAGGGAGCTTCTGCCCAGCAGCAGCGATCGCCGCCGGCCAGGGCACCTGCTAGAGTAACCGGCAATTCAGGGATCCCTGAGAAGAAATGGGAGGGCTGGCCAGGATGGAGGTGGAGACAAGCGTCCTGAGGCGGATGTTGGGTATCTACGGCAGCCCCAAGATGGGCACTTTGCTGCTGCTGGGGTTTTCGTCGGGTTTGCCGCTGCTGTTGATCAACTCCACCCTCAATGCCTGGCTGACCCAAGCGGGCTTGACCACCATTGCCATCGGCTTGTTTAACCTGCTCAATTTGCCCTACTCGTTCAAGTTTCTCTGGTCGCCTATTCTGGATCGGTTTCTGTTGCCGGCACCGGGATCCCTGCGGGGCAGTCGGCGGCGGGGGTGGATGGCCCTGACCCAGGTGCTGTTGCTGCTCAGCATCGGGCTGCTGGGTTTTCAAGATCCCACCCAAACCTGGCTAGAAACCTTGGGCTGGGAGGAGCTGGCCCAGACTTGGCCGGGCATCACGGTTTTCACCCGCCCGATCTTTCTGGTGGGGTTCCTGGTGGCTTTTTTGAGCGCCTCTCAGGACATCGCGGTGGACGCCTACCGCACCGACATTTTGGCAGAGCGGGAGATGGGGGCAGGGGTAGCCATTTTCGTATTTGGCTATCGCATCGCGCTGCTGGTCAGCAGTGGTGTGAGTTTGATCTTGGCGGACTACTTGCCCTGGTGGCAGGTGTACGGGATCATGGCGCTGCTAATGTCGATTGGGGTGGTTACCTCATTTTTGGCCCCCGAGCCGGAAAACAGTGCCCTCAAACCTACCTCGCTGCGGGCGGCCATTATCGAGCCGTTTCAATCTTTTTGGCGGCACCGCTTGGCCTGGGCGATCCTGCTGTTCGTGGTCTGCTTCAAGTTGCCGGATAGCTTGGCGGGGCAAATGACCCCCACGTTTTTGTTGCAGACGGGGTTCAGCACCAGCGATCTGGGCATCATCCGCAGTTGGATAGGCTTGTTGGCCACCTTGGTGGGGGCTTTTGTGGGGGGAGAGTGGGTCAGCCGCGCCGGCACCTACCGCTGTCTGTTCATCTTCGCGGCCCTGCAGGGGATCGGCAATTTGGGCCTGGGAGCCATTGGGTTGGTGGGGCAAAACTATCCGCTGCTGGTGGGGGCAACCCTTTTCGACAACATGGCCGGGGGCATGGGCACGGCTGCTTTCCTGGCTTTTTTGATGAGCCTCTGCGATCGGCAATTTAGCGCCACCCAGTACGCTCTGCTCACCAGCGTGTTTGCCGTGGGAGGAACCTTGGCCGGGGCCATGTCGGGCTATTTGGCGGCTGCGGTCAATTGGCCGCTGTTCTATTTGATTACAGCGATGACAGCCGCTCCGGCGATGGTGCTCTTGCTGTGGCTCGGCCCACCTGAGGAGTTAGGGATGGACGTAACAAACCACTGATGGCCGCCTACAGCGCAGCCCCGATTTTGGCGGCCAGGTCCACCAGCCGCGCGGCATAGCCGTACTCGTTGTCGTACCAGGAGAGCACCTTCACCGTGCGATCTCCCAGGGTCAGGGTGGATTCCAAGTCCACAATCGAGGAGTGAGGATCCCCAACGATATCCGCCGATACGATCTGCGGTGGGGCAATGGCCAGGATGCCGCGCATCGGGCCTTCTGCCGCCTCGACAAACGCTTGATTGACTGCTTCTTTGGTGATGGGCTGCTCGGTGCGCACCACAAAGTCCACGATCGAGCCGGTCAGGGTGGGCACCCGCAGCGCCAGCCCGTCCATCTTTCCTCTCAGGGCAGGCAAAACCTCGGCAACTGCCGTGGCCGCCCCGGTTGTGGAAGGCACAATCGACACCGCCGCCGAGCGGCCCCGCCGGTAGTCCTTGGGATCCGGACGATCCACGATGGCCTGGGTGGCGGTATAGGCGTGGCAGGTGGTGAGAAAGCCTGTCTCGATGCCAAAGCGATCCAGCAAGACCTTAGCCAACGGCGCCAGACAGTTGGTGGTACAGGAGGCGTTGGAGACGATGTGGTGCCGCTGCGGGTCGTACTGGTCGTCGTTGACCCCCATCACCACCGTCAGGTCGGGGCCTTTGGCGGGAGCAGAGATGATCACTTTTTTGGCGCCGGCCTCCAGGTGTTTGGCGGCCCCATCTCGTTTGGTGAATAAGCCGGTGGATTCCACCACCAGGTCAACCCCCAGATCCTTCCAAGGCAGTTGGGCCGGATCCCGTTCTGCCAAAACCCGGACTTTGTGGCTGCCGATTTGCAAGTGGCCATCCACGGCGCTGACGGTCTGGGGCAGGCGCCCATAGGCCGAGTCGAACTGAAGCAGATAGGCCAGGTTTTCCGGCTCGGTCAGATCGTTGACGGCTACCACCTCCAGCTCCCGGTCGGGGGACGGAGTCCTTTCCGGCTGAGACAGCAGCACCCGCAAGAAAGCCCGCCCAATGCGACCAAATCCGTTGATGGCTACCCGTGTGGTCATCGCAGTCCTCCGGTGTCAGTTCCTTATGATGGGTTGATGGATGCGGCAAGGGGAAGGCTGACCTCCCAAAGATAGGGTAAAAGAAGAACGGGATCCCTGCTGCTTTTGCACCCCAGATCTCCAGATTTGCGCTGGAGACTTGCGATTAGATTAACCCAAGAAGTTGCCGGCAGAGGAAATCCGGATGAAGGTATTGCTGACCAACGATGACGGCATCGAGGCGGCGGGGCTGGCCCAGCTCAAGCTGGCCCTCGGCTCCCTTGTTGCAGAAGAACACTGTTGGATTGTGGCCCCCCACCAGGAGCTTTCCGGCTGCAGCCACCAGGTGACGACGCGACGACCGTTTCGGGCCTCTGCCCGCGGCGAGCGCACCTTTGCCGTTGAGGGATCCCCTGCCGACTGTGTGCGGGTGGCCCTATTCAAACTGGCTCCATCCGTAGATTGGGTGCTTTCCGGCATTAACGAGGGGGGAAACCTGGGAACGGATGTGTACTTGTCCGGCACGGTGGCAGCGGTGCGGGAAGCGGCGCTGCGTGGGATCCCGGGGATCGCCATTTCCCAATACCGAGCAGGGGGCAAACCCATCGACTGGGAACAGGCGCGGCGCTGGACCTGTGCCATTTTGGCGGAGCTGATGGAACAACCCCTGCCCAGCGGAGCGTTTTGGAATGTCAACTTGCCCCACCTGCCACCTGGATCCCCTCTGCCGGAGCGGGTTTACTGTCCCCTCTGTACCCAACCTCTGCCCCTCGATTACGCCGTGGAGGCAGAAGACAATGGGGTAGAGTCATTGTGGTTTCGCTATCAGGGCCGCTATGCGGATCGCGCCCGCGATCCCCAAGCCGATACCGACATCTGCTTCTCCGGTCGGGTGGCCATCACTCAAGTGCAACTGGTCTCAGGAGTTTCCGCCTGAGGGGGCAAGGTTGCGGGCAATGGTTCTCAGCCGTTGTAGCCGCAGCGCCGTCAGGATATCGCTGGGATCCAACTTGAGAACCTGTTCCAGAGCATCCGCCAGGTGTTGAGCCGCCTCTTGGCGGCTGTAGCCGCGAAACTGGGCGCGGCGCAGGGCAAATTCATCGGCATCGAAATGGGCGCTCTCCCGGTTCAGGTTTTGCCAGATCTGCTGAATCGAGAGGGCTGTGATGCCACCCGCCAAGAGAGCGGAAAAAGGGTGCTGCAAAGAGAGCTCCGCCACAGTGGTGATGCCCCCCAGCAAAGCCAGCGACTGGTAAAATCCCGGCTGCAGCCAGTTGCGATTGCCCAGCCAACCCACCTCGCGCAGAAACAACAGATCCCGCTGGGGACGTGGGATCTGTTGCCAACGGCGAAAATCGATGGCGATCGTGCCCTGGGGCTGCCAAGGGGCCTTGCGGCGGGAGACCAGCAGGGCTTCACCCCCGAAGTTGGGCACGACGCTGACCAAGGGTCGGAAGGAGGCGGGAAGCAGATCCCGCAGTCGTTCGGTCTCTTCCTTTTCAAAGGGTTTGAAGTCTGGGCGGCTGGTCATGGCCTCACCTGCTGGGAGCACTGGGGTGGAGAGCCCGCCTGAAACCCAGGCCCTGCTGCGGCCCCAAACACCACAGCCCTGTGCAGAACCGGTGCGCAGCTAGTTTACCTTATCTCCGGGCCGACCGTGAACGCTCTGCAGCCTGATCCAGGTTGCGTAGACTGGGAAGGAAAGACTATCTTCCTTCATCCTCAGCCCATGACCTTCTCAGCCCAGCCGGAACCCCAAGTGCAGGGCAAGGGGCAGAGCGTTGTCAGCCCTCTCTACACCTATGCCTTCTTCCCGCAGCCGGATCCGCAGCTTTTGTCCTTCATCCGGCAAACCGAGGGGATCCATCAGCCGGTACAGGTGTTTGCCCCGGTGGGGAGCCGAATTGCCGCCGCTGTGGAGCCGATGCGGGATCCAGAGGCGTTGCAAGCTTCGGATGAGGTGCTGGTGCGTTCTGCCCTGCGCCACGATCAGGTGCTCTGCCGGCTGTTTGCCCAGATGCCGCTGCTGCCCCTGCGCTTTGGCACCTGCTTTCTCTCGGCAGAAAAGCTGGGATCCCATCTGCTGGCGCGGCAGGCAGAGTACGAACAGGTCCTCGCGGCCATTGGGGGAAGGGCCGAGTACTGTCTGAAGGGAAGGATTCGGCCTCAGCCCCAGCCGGAGCCGCAGCCATCTCTGAGCGGGACGGCCTATCTGTTGGCCCGCAAGCAAGCCTATTTGCAGCAACAGCAAGCCCAAGCGCAGCAAGAGCAGGAGCTGGCGGCCCTGCAGCAACTTTGGCCCTCTACTTGGCCTGTGCAAAAGGGGGATCCCCAGCCGGGCGAACGCTTGCGGCTTTACATTTTGCTCACCCCTGCCGAACGGGAAACGGCGGCCCAGCTTACCCAAACCTGGCTGGCGCAGCACCCCGATTGGCAACTGGACTGGAGCCCCCCTTTGCCCCCCTATCACTTTGTGGGTGCCATAGGGGACAGATGCTAGACTCCGACTCCTGGGTGATCGGCACCGTTTATCGTAGTAGTGGTGAGGGGAGTTTTCTGGTTCAAGGTCGGCAGCAGGCAAGAGGAGCGGTTGTGGTCTATCGAGTTGGGCTATTGGGGCTGGGCACGGTCGGCACGGGTGTTGTGCAAATGCTGCAGCAACCGCAGCACCCTCTCCTACAGGCGGTCGAGATTGCGGCAGTGGGGGTGCGCTCCCTGGATAAGCCGCGGCAAGTGCGGATCCCACCTGAGCGCTTGACCACCAATCTGGAGCAGATCGTCTCGGATCCGGAAATCGATGCGGTGATCGAGCTGATGGGGGGCCTGGAGCCGGCCCGCAGCCTGATCCTGAAGGCCATTGACCACGGCAAGCCGGTGATCACGGCCAACAAAGCGGTGATTGCCCGCCATGGGGAAGAGATCTTTCAAGCTGCCGCCCAGGCCGGGGTGGCGGTGCTGCTGGAAGCGGCGGTGGGCGGCGGGATCCCCATTGTGCAGGCTTTGCAACACTCCCTGCGGGCCAGCCGCATCCAGGCGGTCTGGGGCATCGTCAACGGCACCACCAATTTCATCCTCAGCCAGATGGCCCAGCAGGGCAGCTCCTTTGCCGAGGCGCTGGCCCAGGCCCAGGCCCGCGGCTACGCGGAAGCGGATCCCAGCGCCGATGTGGAAGGGTGGGATGCCGCCGACAAAATCGCCATTCTGGCCGGCCTCGCCTTTGGGGTGGCGGTGCCGCGGGAAGCCATCCCCTGCGAAGGGATCCGCAACATCAGCTCCACCGACATCCGCTATGCCCGCGAGTGGGGCTACACCTTCAAGCTCCTGGCCATCGCCCAAAGGGCCGCCGCCCAGGGATCTGAGACGGCCTTGGATGTGCGCGTCCACCCTACTCTGCTGCCGGTTACCCACCCGCTGGCCAACGTCCACGGCGTGGACAACGCCGTCTGGGTGCAGGGGGATCCCCTGGGGCAGGTGGTGCTCGCCGGCCCAGGGGCGGGACAGGGGCCGACCGCCAGCGCCGTGGTTGGGGATTTGCTCACCCTCCGGGCCCACCTGCAAACCGGGGCCTATCTGCCCAATCCTCTATGGGGGTTCTTCGGCAGGGCTGCCGCTTTGCTCCCGCTGGCGGAATTGGAGTCGGAGTTTTACGTGCGGGTGTTGGCCCAGGATCAGCCGGGGGTGATGGGGGCGATCGGCACCTGCTTTGGCCGCCACCGGGTTAGCCTGGAGAGCATTACCCAAAAAGAGTGTCACCAGGAGCAGGCGGAGATCGTCATCCTCACCCACACCGTCCGCGAGGCCGATTGTCGGCAGGCGCTGGCCGAGATCCAACAGCTTCCCCAGGTGGCCGCGATCCCCAGCCTGTTTCGCGTGCTGCGTTGATTGCTTTCAGGAAACCCATAGGAACCGCGATGATGGACAGCTTGGAAGCGGCAGTCAATCCCTCAACTGAGCCTCTGACCCACTTGTGGGAACGGGCTGAGGTGGTGGTCATTGGAGCGGGCATCAGCGGCCTGACCCTGGCGCTACGCCTGCGGCAGGGCCGCTCCGCTCAGTCGGTGCTCTTGGCCGAGGCCAGCCCTCGTGTCGGCGGCTGCATCTCCACCCAATCCAAAAACGGCTACCGCTGGGAAGAAGGCCCCAACAGCTTTACCCCCGTCCCCCCTCTGCTCAACCTCATTGCCGAGGTGGGCCTGGCCGAGCAACTGGTGCTGGCGGATGCTAAGTTGCCCCGCTACATCTACTGGGAGAAAGAGCTGCTGCCGGTGCCCCTCAGCCCTTCTGCAGCCATTGGCTCGCGGCTGTTGAGCGTGGGCGGCAAGCTGCGGGCTTTGCAGGGGTTGTTGGGGTTTGTCCCGCCGCCGCCAGGGCGCGAGGAAACGGTGCGGCAATTCTTCCGGCGACAACTGGGATCCGAGGTGGCAGAACGCTTGGTGGAACCTTTCACCTCAGGGGTGTATGCGGGGGATCCGGATCAGCTCAGCGCCTTGGCCGCCTTTCCCCGCGTGGCCGGCTTGGAAGAGCGCTACGGCAGCCTTTTTGCCGGCGCGCTGCAGGCTTTGCGCCACAGACCCCAGCCCTCTCCTGTGGCCATCCAGCCCCCACCCCAACGTGGCCAACTGGGCAACCTGCGCCAAGGGCTGCAGCAGTTGCCGGAAGCGATAGCCCAAAAGCTGGGGGACAGCCTGCGGCTGGGCTGGCGGGCTGTGCAGCTCAAGCGGGATGAGATGGGCTATTGGGTGGGCTTTAAGACCGCCGAGGGATCCCGCTGGGTGGTTGCCCGGCAGGTGGTGCTGGCTCTTCCCGCGCCTGAAGCTGCCTCGCTGTTGCAGGAGCTCAACCCCCCAGCCAGCCGGCTCTTGGCCGGGATCCCCTATCCGCCGGTGGCGGTGGTGGCTTTGGCCTATCCCCAAGAGGCTCTGCCGCAGCCGTTGCGGGGGTTTGGCCATTTGATCCCGCGCTCCCAGGGTTTGCGCACCCTGGGCACCATCTGGGCCTCCTGCCTTTTCCCAGAGCGGTCTCCCCAGGGCTATCACTGCTTCCTCAGCTTCATCGGCGGGGCCACCGACCCGCTCATTGCAGCACTTTCCCCTGAAGAGCGAGCGCAGATTGTGCACGCAGAGCTGAGCCAGATCCTGCTCACCCGACCTGTCGAGCCCATCCGCCTGGGAGAGCGCCTGTGGCCCCGGGCTATCCCACAATACACGCTTGGCCATCGGCAGCGGATGGCCCAGTTGCAAGCTTACCTGGCGTCCCAAACCCCAGGTGTGTGGGTGTGCGCCAACTACCTGGATGGCGTGGCGTTGGGAGATTGTGTGCGTCGGGCCGAGGCGCTGGCGCAACAGCTTTTGTTGCAAGCGTTCTGAATCCACATCAAATCCGTTCGCATCGGCGGGACGGGATCCGCAAGCAATGTCCCCACATTCCTACACCACGCTGCTGCTTGTCCCCACCGGCATCGGTGCCCGCATAGGTGGCTTTGCCGGGGATGCCCTGCCCATTGCCCGCGTCTTGGCCGCGGCAGCGGAGCGGGTCATCACTCACCCCAATGTCTTAAACGGGGCCAGTTTGTATTGGCCGATGGGGAATGTGCTCTACGTCGAAGGGTACGGCCTGGATCGATTTTGTGCCGGGGTGTGGAACTTGAGGCCGGTGCGCCAAAACCGCGTCGGGGTAGTGCTGGATGCCGGCATTCCGGAAGATCTGCAACAGCGCCACCTGCACGTGCTGCAGGCTGCCCAGGCCACCTTAGGGCTTAACATCGGCCCCTGGCGCTTGACCGGCCGACCCCTGGGTGTTTCCGTCTGCTCTTCCCCTTCCGGGGCCAGCCAGGGATCCCTGGCCCAGCCTGATGCTCTGTTGGAGACTGCCCAAGAGCTGGTCCGCCTGGGAGCAGAGGCCATTGCCGTGGTGGCCTGCTTCCCCGACCAGCTCGACTTCAGCCAGTACCAGCAGGGGAGGGGGGTGGATCCCTTGGCTGGGGCAGAGGCCATCCTCAGCCACCTGGTGGTGCGAGAGCTGGGGATCCCTTGTGCCCACGCCCCCGCCTTCTACCCCGATCCAGACCCTAAGCCGGTTCACCCCCGCGCTGCCGCCGAAGAGGTGGGGTTTACCTTTTTGCCCTCGGTTTTGGTGGGCCTTAGCTACGCTCCCCAATTCGTCAAAACTCCCCAGCCGGGCGACCTGACGGCAGAGCAGGTAGATAGCGTCATCGCCCCGGCCACCGCCTTTGGCGGGCCTGGATTGCTGCACCTGGCCAGCCGTCCCCGCCCGCCGCTGTTTATTGCCGTCGAGGAAAACACCACCGTGATGCAGGTGCACCCCCGCCAGTTGGGGATCCCTTGTGTATCGGTAGCTTCCTATCTGGAGGCCGTTGGTGTGGTGGTGGCCCACCGAGCAGGTGTGGCCTGGTCGTCGCTCCAGCTTTCCCCCTCCACCCCGGAAAAGCTGATCAGCTCCGCACTTGAGCATGACAGGCCCTAAGCCCCATAGCCCGCGGGCAACTTGAGTGTCTCCCGCAGGACAACATCTGCAGTGTTTTGAGAATGGCGCGGCAGCCGGGACGTCAAGTCTATGGACATTTCAAACAGTTATAGTCATTGCAAATAGCAATGAAACGATTCGTTACGTCGTTATTGCTCCGCAACGCTGTCGCGAACGCGCCGCTCTAACTCCCCTCTCCCTGAGGGAGAGGGGCTGGGGGTGAGGGATATCCCCCAGGGAGAGGGGCTGGGGGTGAGGGATCCCTCAGGGAGAGGGGCTGGGGGTGAGGGACAACCGAGAAAGCTACCGCGAGCAGATGGGAGCCGGCAGAGGGTCCCCTTGGTTGAGGCCGGCAAACCACTTGGACAAGGCAGCCGGCAGGCAGAGGCCGGCGTTTCCCTCGATCTGCAACCGCTCCAGCCGGGGCAGTTCCGCCAAAAAGGTCGGCAGTTCTCCCGTGAGTTGGTTGCGTGCCAAGCGCAGATCCCGTAACTGGGTCAGTTGTGCCAGCTCGGGGGGCAGGGATCCGCTGAGGCGATTGTCCGACAAGTAGAGGTTTTCCAGGTTGCGCAGTTGCCCCAGTTGGGGGGGAAGGGGGCCGGAGAGTTGATTGCCATCCAAAAACAGGCCTCTGAGGGAGCTCATCTGGCCCAGTTGGTCGGGAATGGAGCCGCTGAGGCGGTTGTTTTGCAGGATGAGGTTTTCCAGGCGGATCAGCCGGCCCAGTTGGGGGGGAATAGACCCAGAGAGCTGGTTGTGATCCAAAAACAGGCCGCGCAGGTTCTGCAACTGCCCCAGCTCGGGTGGGATGGAGCCGGAAAGTTCGTTGTAATCGAGAAACAGGTTTTCCAACTGGCTCAGTTGCCCCAGCTCGGGCGGGATGGGGCCGGAAAGTTGGTTGAGGCTGAGGGACAAGGCTCGCAACCGGCGAAATCGGCCTATTTCGGGAGGGAGGGATCCCCTCAACCCTTGGCGATCCAATACCAGTTGGACAAGACACTGATCCGAATCAAAAAGAGCCACCTCCTCCACCACCGCGTCCGGGCGGCCCAGAGCTGCCAAGATCTGCCGCAGCAAGATGGGATCCTGACAAAGAGGAGCAGACCAGACCCCCATCCCCCAGCTCAGCCAAACCCAGATTGCCAGTAGACTCAGCGCCCACCCTTTCTGCTGCTGCATCCTCGCTCTCCCAAGGACTTTTGCCAGGGTAGCACTCAGAGGCAGAGTTTTTGCCCGGAACCTGTTATGGATTCTGCCCGTTCACGGAGTGGGCCGTAGGCTTTAGAGCGCGAACAGCTACACTGAAAAGCCGATGACCTCTTCTTCTACAAACCCCTATGGCCAGGATCAACGACCACTTCCTCAAGCTCAAGGCCGGCTATCTCTTTCCCGAGATCGCCCGGCGGGTACAGGCCTTTGCTGCCGCCCATCCGGAAGCCCAAATTATCAAGATGGGCATTGGCGATGTTACCGAGCCGCTGCCGGAGGCCTGCCGGACGGCCATGATCCGGGCCGTGGAGGAAATGGGGGAGCGGGCTACCTTCCGCGGCTACGGCCCAGAACAGGGCTACGAGTGGCTGCGCCAGGCCATTGCCCGGCACGATTTTCAGTCTCGCGGCTGCGACATCGACGCTTCTGAGATCTTCATCTCCGACGGCTCCAAGTGCGACTGCGGCAACATCCTGGATATCCTCGGTCACGACAACACCATTGCCATCACGGATCCCGTCTATCCGGTTTACGTCGACACCAATGTGATGGCGGGCCATACGGGGCCGGCCAACGAGCGGGGCGAATACGAGGGCCTGGTCTATCTGCCGCTGACGGCGGAAAACCACTTCACCGCCAGCCTGCCCGAGCAAAAAGTCGATGTCATCTACCTCTGCTTTCCCAACAACCCCACCGGCGCAGTAGCAACCCGGGAGCATCTGCAGGCCTGGGTGGACTATGCCCGCGCCCACAACTCGCTCATCCTCTTCGATGCCGCCTACGAGGCCTACATTACGGAGCCTGGGATCCCCCACTCCATCTACGAGATCCCGGGGGCAAGGGAATGCGCCATCGAGTTCCGCTCCTTTTCCAAGACAGCCGGCTTTACCGGCACCCGCTGCGCCTTTACAGTGGTGCCCAAGTCGCTGCGGGGCCAAGCTGCCGATGGCTCCTGGGTGGATCTCTGGAGCCTGTGGTATCGCCGCCAGTCCACCAAGTTCAACGGCGTGGCCTACATCGTGCAGCGGGGGGCAGAAGCCGTCTATTCTGAGGCAGGGCAGGCCCAGGTGCGGGCTTTGGTGCAGTTTTACCTGGAGAATGCCCGCATCATCCGCGAGCAGTTGGCCAAAGCCGGGATCCAGGCCTACGGCGGCGTCAACGCTCCCTACGTCTGGGTAAAGGCGCCCACTGGGCTGAGCAGTTGGGAGTTTTTCGACAAGCTGCTGCACACCTGCCATGTGGTGGGGACTCCCGGCTCTGGCTTTGGCAGCGCCGGCGAGGGCTACTTGCGCCTGTCGGCTTTTAACAGCCGCGCCAACGTGGAAGAAGCCATGCGCCGCATTGTCGGCGTGTTTGGGAGCTGAGCGGCTAGGGCTGTTCAAATCCCAGCCAACTGGGTGGTGCCAGATTCTATCCCTGACTTATCTCACCTCCGACCCTTTTGGCGGAGGAAGAGGGGAGCCATAGCCATTTCAATTGAGACTGGGACAACGCACTTCCACTCAAGTTCTCGACTCTTCTCCCTCACCCCCAGCCCCTCTCCCAGGGGGAGAGGGGAGAGACCAGACCCTATCTCTGGAAGCGCTCGGCGACTTCCTCTCTACCAGACTTGCACCGGCACTTTCAAGTTGGGATCTCATCTTGAACATGGACAACCTGCTGGGTTTGGGCGGATCGCTCGGCGGCCTCGGCCACGGCGAGGGCATGGAGCATGTTCTCGGTGTTAATGTAGAGAGCTCTGCCCTGGCGCAGGTGATCCAACACCATGCGGGTGTCTTGTTCGAACAGGCCGTGGCGGGATCCCGTCTCCAAGGGGTGGGCACTGCCGGCGCGCAACAGCATCGCCTCTTCGCCGTTGATCAGCAGGCCCCCCCGCTGGCCGTGGAACTCCAGTAGCCGCTGCGAGCACCACAGAGAGTCTCCCTTGCCATAGGTCAACACTGCCAGCAACCCATTGGCAAAACTCAGTTGGGCTGTGCAGTAGCAACTGCTGTAGCGCTGGGGCAAATCCGGCCCGTCGTAGCGCAGTTGACAGCTCACCCGCTCCACCTTGCCCAGCAAGTCCACCAAGCGGTGAATGCGGGAGACAGCCCCCATGAGGGGGAAGCCAAACAGTTCAGGCCAGTAGGTCCAGCGGTCGGGGGCGGGGTGGGTGGCGGTGAGGGTGATGTAGCGGACGGCAAACAACTTGCCCAGCCCTTCCAGCTCCCGCCTCAGCAACAGGTGGATGCCGCTGAGGAGCTCGATGTGCTCCACGTGCAACAGCAACCGCCGCTCAGCTGCCAATTGCACCAGCGACCGGGCTTCGGCAAGGCTGAGGGCAAGAGGATATTCAACGACAGTGTGGATCCCTGCTTCCAGCGCAGCGCGGGCAATGGCCCCATGATCCCGATTGATGGTGCTGACAAAAACCAGATCCAGCCGCTGCTCGCGGAAGAGAGAAGACCAGTCGAAATAGGCAACAGCCCCAAACTCGGCGGCAAAAGTAGCACTCCGCTCGGGGGATCGACCGACAACAGCCACAATCTCCACTTGCCCATCTTTGCGCAAGGCCTCAGCCCGTGAGCGAGCCGCGTAGCCGGTGCCGATGATCCCCACCCGCAAGGTCTGTTCCCTCTCCTAGCCTGCCTCTGTTTGTAGCATCACATAGAAAGGATCCCTTGTACTACCTAGCCATCAGGATCTCGCTTCACCCCAGGGAAACTCCTGCTGCACCCCTTTATTTCAAGCAGCAATAAAACCTCTCGTCACATCGCTATTGCTGCGCAACGCTGTCGCGAACGCGTCTCCCTAACTCCCCTCTCCCTGAGGGAGAGGGGACGGGGGTGAGGGATAGCTCCCTGAGGGAGAGGGGACGGGGGTGAGGACATCAATTGTGGCCCGCCACCAGTGAAAATTAAGCGAAAAGTCAAGGGAAATCCGCTCGCCCGTGGGGGGATCAGCATGAGCGTCAGGAGGAAGCCGCCGTCTCAACCTGCTGTACCTGCAACGAAGCAATCGGAAAATGCCGCTCCAACAAAGCCGGGATCCCTTGCGGAGAAACGCCGCTGTAGCGAGCCTTGTCGGGCATGAACACCACGTTCGGCCCCCGTTTGCAGTCCTTCATGCAGCCCACTCCCTGCACCCGAATGGTCTCCGGGTAGGCTGCCAAGTGTGCCTGCAGAGCCTGTATCACCGCCATCGCCCCCCGCCGACAGCAATCAGACTTCTGACAGACCAAGACGACCCCTTTCCTCGCTTCCTCCGATCCGGGAGCGGCCTTCGGGGAAGACATGGCTGCTACCGGGGAAGCCTGGACAGGAACCACGTGGCAGAGCACCCATTTCTCCCGCCCCTTCAGCAAATTCACTTCCCGCTCCCCCGCAATCTGCACCCTATCTCCAGGTTTGAGGCTGCGGTAGAGCTCAGAGCGCAGCGGCTTGGGGATCTTGCCGGCAAACACTTCCGAGCCGGCCTGCCAGCGCAAGTACTTGAGCTTGCCATCCTTATCGGGAAGAAATCCCAGGAACTGACCTTCTGACTCGAACGGGATCCTTTGCTTAGCCAACTTGCTCATCTTGTCCCCCAGGCTCGGTGTTGAGCTGCCAACACGTCTCTAGGCTGTCCAATAACTCCCGCCGCCGCGCCGTGTATTGGCGGATCACGCTGCGCACCTGCAACAGGGCCAGAGGCGTGTCCACCTGCACCTGCAAATGGCCATCTCCCGTACAAACTGCCGGGATCCCCAACTCCAGCAGCCGCCGCCCAATGCGCCAGCGTTCCCCTAAGGGGATCTGCAAACAATAGCTGCCCTCAAAAGATACAGGGTTCATGGCTAGGAGCAAAACCTCAGCAAATAAATCTAAACCCAATCGGGCAGTAATGATATGAATTTTCAACAAATGCTTACAAAAATAAGCCCTCAGGTTTAAGGACAGGCCACCTGGCCGGCGAACCTGCCCCAGATCCTGACTAGGCTCTGCCGTCCATCAAGCCAAACACTAGGCTGTCGTTGGCCAGGAAGTGGTTGAGGTGGAAGGCGCGATCCTCTGTCTTGAGCAGAATCTGCTCGTAGAGGTAGCGGGTGGCGCGATCCCCTAGGCTTTCCGCTTGGGCGGCTTGGCGCCGCAGCAAATCGATGATGGCCTGCTCTGCCGCCAGGTCATTTTGCAACATTTGCCGCGCCTCAAAAGCGCCATCCGGCTCAGGGGTAAAGCAGCAGAGGCGGGCCAAGGTGGCGAAGGTGGCTACCGGCACACTCCCCAGACCTTCGAGGCGTTCTCCCAGGTCGTGGACATGTTCCCTCACCTGCTCGTAGTGATCCTTGAACAATTGGTGTAGCGGGTAGAACTCGGTGCCCTCTACTACGAAGTGATGCTTCTGGTACTGCAAGTACAGCCCTTGGAAGCTGGCCAGAAGGGCGTTCATCCCCTCGCAGATCGGCTGGGTCACCTCCAGGCCGAGGGAGACAGGGTTGTTGCGCACGCTGTTGAAGGACTGGCGCAAGGTTGAGGTTTCAGACATAGGGCAAGGTTCTCCGAAGTAAGAGAGCTAATTGTCCAGCCTACTCGAGTGGACAGATCCAGGGTTTCTTGGGGCTATCCTCACCCCAGCATAGTCTAACTCAACAGTTCTTGTGAATAGCTCTCAACAAAGTGCTTGTTGCAGCAGAACCGGTGGGCTGGTCAGAGAGTAGCCGCATCTTCCCGATTTACACTGGACTGGGAGCGTTAGCCCAGTTGATCCCGTACCTGGAGATGGAGCATGTCGCAAACGGAGCCAGAAAGCCACTCCTGGATAGAAAAACTGATTCGCCTAACCCATCAAACAGTTGCGCGGGCTGGGGGAAAACCGCAGGAACCTTGGGATTGGGCCAGCCACCTGTTCAAAGAGAGCCTGCTGGAAGCAGAGGCAGAAATGGGCCACTGTAATGTCCTGGTGATTGGCAAAAGTGGGGTGGGCAAAAGCACCTTGGTCAACGCGGTGTTTAAAGATGAGCTGGCCCGCACTGGTGTTGGCAGCCCTGTTACCCGCCACATTCGCCAATACTCAAAGCAAGGCTGCCCAATCACCATCTACGATACACCTGGCATGGAATTGGCGGGAGACCAGAATATCCAGATCCGCCTCGAGGTGTCCCAACTGATCGACGAGCTGCGCCTCAAGGATCCCGAACATCACATCCACATTGTCTGGTATTGCATCCACCACGAACTGAAGCGGCTGGAGGAAACCGAGCGTGAGTGGCTGAGAGAGTTAGAACTCAAAGATGTGCCGGTCATCTTAGTCTTGACCCAATGCCTGGAATATCCCAATCCCGAAGAGAGCGAGTTTTTTCAGTACTTGCAGCGCCAAAATCTCCCTGTTCGCTACATTGTTCCTCTTTTGGCTAAGGACAAGGTCATTAACCGGCAACTCACCATCCCCGCCCACGGGCTAGAGCACCTAATCGGCTGCACCTCGGAGCTGCTGCCAGAGGTAGCCCGCCTTGCCTTTATCCGCCAGCAATTGCTGCGGGTGGATCTCAAGGCCGATGCTGCTTTTAAGTATGTATCGGGCTATGTGGCCAGCGCAGCGTTCATCGGCGCCGCACCTCTTCCTTTTGCCGATGCCCCTCTACTGGCAGCAGCACAAGTGGGCATGATTGCCAATATCAGCTTTATCTTTGGCTATAAAGCCTCCCCTTCTTTTTACTACTCTTTGATGGCGGCTTTGGCGGGAATTGGGGGCGCAGTAGTCACTGGGCGGGCCATTGTCTCAAACCTGCTGAAGTTGATCCCCGGCGTGGGATCCCTGGCAGGCGGCATCATCCAGTCCACCACAGCGGCTACCCTGACCCTTTCCCTTGGCCTGGCCTATATCGAGCTGATGAAGGCCATCGCCCGCGCCGAAATCCAAGGGATCCAGCTATCCCAGGCCCAGATGCAGGAGATCTTTGTGCGCGAGTACCGAGAATATGCTGCTTCGGGACACAAAACCCTCAAATAGGAGTGGACATTGGATCTGATTCTGGAGCAGGGGAAGGCTGCAGGGTCTCGAACCCAAAGGAGCCATTGACTAGGTACAAGGGGCGGCCTTTCACTTCTTCAAAAACGCGGCCCAGATACTCTCCAATCACGCCCAGGCTAATCAACTGGATCCCGCCCAAAAACAAGGTCATCACCGCCAAAGAGGCGTAGCCGGGCACGTCGGAGCCAAACAGCAAAGTACGAATGACGAGGAAAAGGCCATACAGCAGAGCCGCCAGCGAGATCGCCAAGCCCAGATAGCTCCACACCCGCAAGGGCCAAGAGCTAAAAGAGGTGATGCCTTCTATGGCTAGGTTCCACAGCCGCCAGTAGTTCCACTGGGTTTTGCCGCGAAAACGGGGGGCACGGTCGTAAAAAATGGCCACCTGCCGGTAGCCTACCCAGGCAAAGATCCCTTTCATAAAGCGAGTGCGCTCCCGCAGTTGCTTGATGGCGTCTACCACCTGCCGATCCAACAGCCGAAAATCTCCTGTATTGCGCGGGATCCGCACCTGGCTGAGCTGGTCAATGACCCAATAAAACCCATTGGCGGTGAAGCGTTTTAGCCAGCTTTCCCCTTGGCGGCTGCGGCGCACAGCGTACACCACCTGGTAGCCCTGCCGCCACTGCTGCAGCATTTCCGGGATCAGCTCTGGGGGATCCTGCAGGTCGGCGTCGATGGGGACAACGGCTCTGCCCGCAGCGTAGTCCAAGCCGGCGGTAAGGGCAATTTCCTTGCCAAAACAGCGGGAGAGGTTCACCACCTTGATGCGGGGATCCTGGCGATGGAAGGCAATAAGCTTTTCCAGCGTGTCGTCCTGGCTGCCGTCGTTGACACAGATGATCTCGTAGGGGATCCCCAATGGATCCAAGGTTAGGCGCAGGCGCTCGAACAGGTGATCCAGGTTCTCCGCCTCATTTTTGCAGGGGATGACAACCGAGAGCTCAGGGGCAGCAGTCTCAGAGGACATAGAAGAGCAGGGATCCCGTACCTGGCGATTATTCTGCCATCACGGGGTGCTATGGGTTTGCCGACATCTCCGCCACAATTGAGCGCAGCTCATCCTCCGAGATGCGGTAGACCTCGTTGCAGAACTGGCAAACCGCCTCTGCTCCCTTGTCGGTACGGATCATGTCGATGAGCTCGTCCCGCCCCAACATGCGCAGCGCCCCCTTCACCCGGTCAGAATTGCACTTGCAATAGAAGCGGATGGCGCGCATTTCCGGCGCGATCTTGAGATCCAAGTCGCCCAAGCAAATTTGCAACAGCTCCCGCAAACCGCCACCACAAGCCAGCATCGGGCTAAATTCCTCCACCTTGGCCAAACGGGCCTCCATTTCCGGGATCAGGCTGGCCGGCGCCCCTGGCATCAGTTGCAACAACACTCCACCGGCAGCCCGCACCCGCTGCGAATCGAGGTTGACCCCCAAAAGGACTGCCGAAGGGATCTGCTCTGAGGAGGAGAGGTAGTAGCTGATATCGTCTCCCACCTCTCCCGAAACCAGCTCCACCGCGCTGGTGTAAGGCTGGCCGTACCCCAAGTCCCGCAGCACATGGAGGTAGCCATAGCGCCCAACGGCTTGGCCCACATCCAACTTGCTCTCAGGGGTGAGGGGAAGCTCGATGGCCGGGTTGCTCACATAGCCGCGTACCGTGCCGTCCAAGCCGGCATCCACCCAGATGTTGCCCAAGGGGCCATTCCCTTTCAGTTGCAGGTTAATCCGCGCCTGGCGTCGCTTTAGGTTGGCCGCCAGCAACAGGGCTGCGTTCATGGCCCGCCCCAGGGCCACCGTCGCCACATAGGAAAGCTTGTGCCGCTCCCGGGCCTCTTGCACCGCCTGGGTAGACACCAAGCCCACCACCCGAATCTTGCCCTCCGCCGCCGTGGCCCGGATCAGGTGATCCGGCAGAGATGAGGGAGCAGCCTCAGAAGGATCCTGAGAACCTTTCGCTCGCTTCAATCGTTCTGACCCAGAGGCATCCGTCATCGCAACCTCAACGCATGTCCTAAAGCAAGCCTGCAGGGATCCCCTGGCGACTTAACTTTCACCCTCGATTGTAACCCCTCTCTTGCCGGACTTGGGGGAGAGCACTCTCCTGTTGGGGTGGGCATGAGACCGTCCCTTTTCTGGGAGAGACTTTAAGAAGTGTGAAGATCTGAGATGGTAGACGGCAAGCATATCGGAAAATAGCTTGCGGGTATGCTCGTCATACTCTTTAAAAAATCGACTTGAGGATGGATATCCATGAGTGTTGTTACGAAATCGATTGTGAACGCGGACGCGGAGGCCCGCTACCTCAGCCCGGGGGAACTGGATCGAATCAAGTCCTTTGTTGCCTCGGGTGAGAAGCGGTTGCGCATTGCTCAAGTCTTAACCGAGTCTCGTGAGCGCATCGTCAAACAAGCTGCCGACCAACTCTTCCAGAAGCGCCCTGACATCGTCTCCCCAGGTGGCAATGCTTACGGAGAGGAGATGACGGCGACTTGCCTGCGGGATATGGACTACTACCTGCGCCTGATCACCTACGGTGTCATTGCCGGCGACGTCACCCCCATCGAAGAGATCGGTCTGGTGGGTGTCCGCGAGATGTACAACTCTTTGGGCACACCCATTCCGGCGGTGGCCGAGAGCATTCGTCAAATGAAGCAGGTGGCCATGGGTCTGCTCTCTCCCGACGATGCGGCTGAAGCCGGCTACTACTTCGACTTTGTGGTGGGGGCAATGAGCTAGTCCCTCATTGTTTTTGCTGCACAACCGTTTGCTGTTCACCGACTTGATAGGAAGCTCATCATGCAAGACGCGATTACCGCTGTGATCAACAGCTACGATGTCCAAGGCAAGTATCTGGACAACTCGGCTATGGAGAAGCTGAAAGCTTTCTTCGCCACGGGCGAGTTGCGGGTGCGGGCGGCTGCCACCATCGCGGCCAATGCCTCCACCATCGTCAAGGATGCGGCTGCCAAGGCCTTGCTGTACTCTGATCTCACCCGTCCCGGTGGCAACATGTACACCACCCGTCGCTATGCCGCTTGCATTCGCGACATGGACTACTACCTGCGCTACGCCACCTACGCCATGCTGGCCGGGGATCCCTCCATTCTCGATGAGCGGGTGCTGAACGGGCTCAAGGAGACCTACAATTCGCTGGGAGTGCCCATTGGGGCCACCATCCAGGCCATCCAAGCCATGAAAGAGGTGACGGCCGCTCTGGTGGGTGCTGATGCCGGCAAGGAAATGGGTGTGTATTTCGATTACATCTGCTCTGGTCTGAGCTAGCTACCAGCGCCATTGCTTCGGCGTAAGGTTCATTGTCCAACGAGCACGACGGGCGACTTGCCGCAGGGATCTGGTGTGCTGATGGGGGTACGCGAGCTTTCTGAGGTAGGTCGCCTGTTTTGCTGGTCAAGACGGCCCATTTCGTTGTTGAGCGGGGATCCCATATCATGCGCATGTTTAAGATCACGGCCTGTGTGCCCAGCCAAACCCGGATTCGCACCCAGCGGGAGCTGCAAAACACCTACTTCACAAAGCTGGTGCCCTACGAAAACTGGTTTCGGGAGCAGCAGCGCATCCAGAAATCGGGTGGCCGTATCCTGAAGGTAGAGCTGGCCACGGGCAAGCCTGGGATGGACGTAGGACTGCTGTAGTTTCCCTATCCCTTTGTTTCTTTCCCTCAGATACTGAGAATAGCCCTCTCCAGATCCGGTATGCCCAGCTCCAAAAGATGTGCCCTTGGGGCTGGGGTGGCGGATCTGGTTGTTTCATGGGAGGGATAGATGTTGCCTCATGTGCCGGCCCGGCTGGAACCGATCATCGCTGCTTACAACCTGAGCAAGGTTTACCCGGTGGCCATCAAGGAGCCGGGAGTGGTGGGCACCCTGCGCCACTTCTTTCGCCGCACCTACCGCTACATCCCGGCAGTGCAGTCCATCAGCTTTCAGGTTCAGCCGGGGGAGGTGGTGGGGTTCTTGGGGCCGAACGGAGCAGGCAAGACCACCACCCTCAAGATGTTGACCGGCTTGATCTATCCTTCTGGGGGCACGCTGCAGGTGGTCGGCCACGTGCCCTACCGGCGCGAGCCATCTTTTTTGCGGCAGATCACCCTGGTGATGGGGCAGAAGCAGCAGCTCATCTGGGATCTGCCGGCGATAGACTCTCTGCGGATTAACGCCGCCGTTTACGAGATCCCGGAGAAGGAGTTTCGCGAACGGGTGGGGGAGCTGGCGGAGCTGCTCAACTTGGCAGGCAAGCTGAAGCAGCCGGTGCGCAAGCTTTCCCTAGGGGAGCGGATGAAGGCGGAGCTGTTGGCGGCCCTGGTGCACCGCCCGCAGATCTTGTTTTTGGATGAGCCCACCTTGGGGTTGGATGTCAACGCCCAGGTCAGTGTGCGGCAATTTTTGCGGGATTACAACCGCCGCTACGGGGCGACGGTATTGTTGACCAGCCATTATATGGCCGATATCACCGCGCTGTGCCAACGGGTGTTGGTCATCAACGCGGGGCGGCTCATCTACGATGGTGACCTGGAGGCGCTGCTGGAGCGCTTTGCCCCCTACCGAGAAGTCAAGTTGGAATTGGCCCGTCCTTGCTCTGTTGCCCAACTGCAGCGTTATGGGGAGGTGCGCAGCGAGGGGGATCCCGACGGCTGCGAGGCGCGGCTGTGGGTGCAGCGGGAGCAGCTTACCCAGACGGTGGCCCAGTTGTTGGCGGAGCTGGAGGTGTTGGATCTAACAATAACAGATCCGCCCATCGAGGAAGTGATCGGGCGGGTGTTTGCGGATGGGATCCCTTTGGCCAGCCCATAACAGTGTTGAGTTGCTTGGATGGCCATAAAGGATCCCGTCTCGCCGCGCAAACCGCTTGGCTGGATACGGGATTGCCACCCTCCCATCAGATTTTTTGAGTAGCGGCCTCCCGCTGTTCAGGGGTAGAGCGCGCCGCGTGCAGGGCAAAGTAGAGCTTATTGAGGGCATTCATGTAGGCTTGGGCCGAAGCGACAATGATGTCGGTGTTGGCGGCATGGCCGGAGAAGATGCGGTCTTCGTGGCGCAGGCGGATGGTCACTTCCCCGATGGCGTCGATGCCGGCGGTAACCGATTGGACGGAAAACTCGATCAGCCTGTTGGGGATGTTGACAATGCGGTTGATGGCCTTGTACACCGCATCCACCGGGCCTGTGCCTACGGCCGCATCTACCCGCTCTTCCCCCTCAGGAGTGATCAGGCGCACCGTGGCGGTGGGAGCCTCGCGGTTGCCGCACACCACTTGCACATGCTCTAGACGGTAGAGTTCGGGCACCGAGCGAGTTTCGTCGTTAACAATTGCTTCCAGATCCAGATCGGAGATTTCTTTTTTCTTGTCGGCCAGCTCTTTGAAGCGCAAGAAGGCTTTGTTCAAATCCTGCTCCGACAGCTCGAACCCCAGTTCTTTCAAGCGAGTGCGGAAGGCATTACGGCCCGAGTGCTTGCCCAACACCAAGGTGCTCGATTGCAGGCCGATGGTCTGGGCGTCCATGATCTCGTAGGTCTGGCGGTTTTTGAGCATGCCGTCCTGGTGGATGCCCGATTCGTGGGCAAAGGCGTTGGAGCCGACGATGGCCTTGTTGGGCTGCACCAGCAGGCCGGTGAGGTTGGAGACCAGACGGGAGGTGCGGTAGATCTCCTGCGTTTTGATGTGGGTGAGGGGCTTCTCGGAGTCTACGGGCAGGCCGAAGTAGGGGTTGAAGTAGCTGCGCCGCACGTGCAGGGCCATCACCAATTCTTCCAGCGCCGTGTTGCCGGCCCGCTCGCCAATGCCGTTGACCGTCACTTCCACCTGACGTGCGCCTTGCTTAATCGCTTCCAGGAAGTTGGCCACCGAGACGCCCAAGTCGTCGTGCCCGTGCACAGAAAGGATCGCTTGCTTGATGTTGGGCACGTTCTCGCGGATGCCCTTGATCAGTTGGCCGAACTCCTCCGGCATGACGTAGCCGACGGTGTCGGGGATGTTGATGGTTTTGGCTCCCGCCCGAATGGCTGCCTCGATCACCTGGTACAGAAACTCCGGATCGGAGCGGGTGGCGTCCATCATGGAAAACTCCACATCCTCCACGAAGGACTTGGCATAAGCCACCATCTCTTCGGCAATTTGCAGCACTTCGGCGCGGGTCTTGCGCAACTGGTACTTGAGGTGAATGTCGGAGGTGGAGATGAAGGTGTGAATGCGCGGCTTGGCAGCAGGCTTGAGGGCTTCGGCGGCTGCCTCAATATCCGGCTTGAGGGCGCGGGCCAGGCTGCAAATCACAGGGCCATCGGGGGTGCCCACCTGTTCGGCCACCTTCTGCACCGCCTCGAAATCGCCAGGGCTGGCATAGGCAAACCCCGCTTCGATGATGTCCACTCCCAGCCGGGCCAGTTGCCGGGCAATGGCCAGCTTTTCTTCGGTGTTGAGGGTGGCGCCGGGGCACTGCTCCCCGTCGCGCAGGGTGGTGTCGAAAATGAGCACGTGATCGAGGGCTTGGCCATCAAATGCAGCGACCGCGGCAGCATCCATAACGGTTACTGGGATAACGAAACATTGCCAACCTTTATTCTGACATTAGTTGGCAGGGGTTCTGACCCTGCTGGGGGGAGATTGGGGTGGTCTCTGTTGGAATGCCGGTTGGCTTGGGTCTTGCAATTTTTCTCCTGGGATCCCCGGCGGCAGGCGGATCCCGAAGGCGCAAGCCAGCAGGTGTTCGTATTCTTTCTCGTCCTTGAGCAGGCGTTCCCGGCGGCCTTCTGGGGTGGTCTCGATCCATTTAAAGAGGGAGCCATCGGCGCGGGCGGTGAGGGTGATCCGTCCGCTGGGGGTGGCCAGGCTGCACAGGCGCAGGCGGGTAAACCTGGATGCCGGCGACGTTTGGTGGAAGCGGCACATGGGCTCGAACTCCTGCAGTTGGCGCGGGATCCGATCCAGCAGGAAGAGGGTTTTCCAGGTGCGATCCGGTCGTTCCTGTTGAACCAGCCAGTAGCGTGCGGGAGCTGCGGGCCAGGGGGTGAGGCGGTAGCGCCCTTCCGCCTGGGCTTGGATGCTGGGATCCCCCAACCGCAACGGCTCCCGAAAGGCATCTCCATAGCCCACATCTGCCAGCCATGTTTCATCGCCGCAGCTCACCTGCAGGGCCAGATGGTCGCATTCGGGGCCAAAGCAGCCATCAGGCTCCGTCCGAGTAGCGTGAACGGCCCGGCTCACCTGTCCCGAGAGCAGATGGACCGAAAACCCCATCCCCTGCAGAGCAGCGGCCAGCAGGCTGTTCAGTTCAAAGCAAAAGCCGCCCCGCCGCTCGCGGACGATTTTTTGGAACAAGAAATCCCGCTCCAGGCGAATGGGGCGACCCCAGTGAATATCCAGATTTTCAAACGGCACCCGCAGCAGGTGGGCCAGGTGGATTTGGCGTAGGGTTTGCGGGGTGGGCTGGGTGGGGCCGACGTAGCCAATGCGCTCCAGGTAGGCCCTGATTTGGGCAGGCGTCAGCGGCTCTAGCATCAGCACGGGAACCCGTTGGGTTGGCGGCAAGCGAGCATCTGGCCTACCCTAGCCTTACCGCAGCTCCCCGACCAGAGCCAGAAGAACAGTTTTACCCCTGCTGCAAGACGGGCAATTTTTTCGCTCTCAGCCTCGATTTTGTAGCCGCCGACACCCCCCTATCGGCAGAAGATGAAGTCGTATTGATACCGCCGGTCAGCAGGGGCTGAACAGGAAGAATAAAGGGAGAATGCTACGATAACGTCAAGAAAAAAAGAAGGCGAAGCGTTACATGGCAGAATACACTCGGTCGATTTCCTTTTACGGGCGGGAAATTGACATCAATATCGGGCTGATGGCTCCCCAGGCAGGGTGTGGGGTCTGGCTGACTTCGGGCGAAACTTCGATTCTGGTCACAGCCACCCGGCAGGCGGGGCGGCCTGGTGTCGATTTCATGCCCCTGTTGGTCGATTATGAAGAGCGCCTCTACGCCGCCGGACGGATCCCGGGGGGATACTTGCGGCGGGAAGGTCGGCCACCGGAACGGGCCACTCTGATCTCTCGTCTCATAGACCGACCCATTCGTCCGTTGTTCCCGGAATGGCTGCGGGACGACGTGCAGGTGGTGGCCACCACCCTCTCGGTGGACGATGCAGTGCCGCCCGATGTGCTCTGCATTTTGGGAGCCTCGTTGGCGATTCACGGCGCTCGCATCCCCTTCAACGGACCGGTGGCGGCAGTGCGGGTGGGCTTGGTCAAGGATGAATTTATCCTTAACCCCACCTATGCCGAAATTGAGGCCGGCGACCTGGATCTGGTGGTGGCCGGCTGTGCCGATGGCGTGATCATGGTGGAAGCGGGGGCCAACCAACTGCCGGAGAAGGACATAGTGGAGGCCATCGAGTTTGGTTTTGAGGCCATTCAAGAGCTGCTCAAGGCCCAACAGCAAGTCTTCGCAGATCTCAACATCACTCCTGTAGAGCTGCCCCCTCCCCCTGTCAATGAGGAGCTGGTTGCCTTTGTGGCAGAGCAGGCTCAGGAGGGCATTCGCTCTATCCTCAGGCAGTTCCTGGACAAGACCAGCCGCGAGCAGCAACTGGAGGCGATCAAGGCCAAGCTAGAGGCCCAAATCCAAGCGCGGCCAGAGGGGGATCCCTTGCGGCTTTATCTGCTGGAAAACCCCAAAGAATTGGACAATCAGTTTAAGGCCCTCACCAAGAAGCTGATGCGCCAGCAGATCCTGCGGGAGGGGGTGCGGGTGGATGGGCGCAAGCTGGACGAGGTGCGACCGGTCTCTTGCCGGGTGGGTTTGATCCCGCGGGTGCACGGCAGCGCTCTGTTCAACCGCGGCCTCACCCAAGTCCTTTCCATCACCACCCTCGGCACTCCCGGCGATGCCCAGGAGCTGGACGACTTGCACCCGGTGGATGAAAAGCGCTATATGCACCACTACAATTTTCCGGGCTTTTCGGTGGGGGAAACGCGGCCCTCGCGCTCGCCGGGACGACGGGAGATCGGCCATGGGGCGCTGGCCGAGCGGGCCTTGGTGCCGGTGCTGCCCAGGGAAGAGGAGTTTCCCTATGTGGTGCGGGTGGTGTCGGAGGTGCTTTCTTCCAACGGCTCTACCTCAATGGGATCCGTCTGCGGCTCTACTCTGTCCCTGATGGACGCGGGGGTGCCGATCAAAGCGCCAGTCAGCGGGGTAGCCATGGGCCTGATCAAGGAGGGGGATGAGGTGCGCATCCTCACCGACATCCAGGGCATCGAGGACTTTCTGGGCGACATGGACTTCAAGGTGGCCGGCACACGGGCCGGGATCACCGCTTTGCAGATGGACATGAAAATCACCGGCATCACCGTGGATGTGGTGGAGAAAGCCATCCAGCAGGCCAAGGCCGGGCGGGAGTTTATCCTCGACAAGATGCTGGAGGTCATCCCTGCCCCTCGACCCCAGTTGGCCAAAACAGCCCCCCGTCTGCTCACGTTCAAGGTGGATCCCGAGGATATCGGCAAGATCATCGGCCCTGGTGGCAAGACGGTGCGCGGCATCACGGAAGCGACAGGTGCCAAGGTGGACATCAGCGACGATGGCACGATCACCGTGTCCTCCTCGGTGGGCAGCCAGGCGGAAGCGGCGCGGGCGATGATCGAAAACCTGGTGCGGCGGGTGGAAGAGGGGCAGGTGTACCTGGGCAAGGTGACCCGCATCATCCCCATCGGCGCCTTTGTGGAGTTCTTGCCGGGCAAAGAAGGCATGATCCACATTTCGCAACTGGCGGAGTACCGCGTCACCCGGGTAGAAGATGAGGTTGCTGTGGAGGATGAGGTGGTGGTCAAGGTGCGCAGCATCGATCACAAAGGCCGCATCAACCTCACCCGTCTTGGCATCAGCCCTGAGGAAGCCGCGCGGGTGCGCAACCATCACCCCTGAAGCTGCGGTTTCCCCCCAGCAACTGGGATCCCCTCGACAGCCAGAATGGCAGAGAAAGCTCCCTCTTGCTTGCCCGCGTCTGCAGTGCCGTTCGCTCCTGACTTTCTCACGGCTCAAGCTCCTGTTTCCCAAGCTCGGCCGTCGCCCTCGCGGCGGAGGCTGGGTTGGGCCTTGGCTTGGGGCTTGGGGTGGGCCACCCTGCTCAACCTTTCTGCCCAGCATCCGTTGTTGCTGCGGCTGGAGAGCGACTCCCAGGAATGGCTCTACGCCCACCGCGGCCCTCAGCAACCTTCTCCAAAAGTGGTGATCGTCGGCATCGATGGCCGCATCGATGGGCAGGGAGAAAATGGTGATGGCCAGCACAATGTTGACTTTCTCCTGGAACGGGCGAACTACGCCGGCCTGACCTTGCGCCTGCTGGAAGAGGCCGAGGCCAGGGTGGTGGTGCTGAACCTGCCCAGCAGCTTTGTGGTGCCCCAAAACCTGGGCAACGAAAACCTGGATGCCCCCTTGCGGCAGGTGGTGCAGCGCTACCCGGATCGCTTGGTTTTGGCCACCCGCAGCAGCGAGAGCTTTGGCCGGGCCGAGATCAACATCTACAACCACTTCTTGCCCTTTTCGTCCTTGCGACTGGAGTATTTGGTGCCGCCAGAGCACGTGCAAGGGGTGGTGCAATACCAAGTCGATGGGGCCGGGATCCTGCGCCAGGCCCAGTTGCGAGGGCTCTACCTGCGCCGCGACAGCCAAGAGGAGCAGATGTTTGCCTCTGTGGAAGCGCTGGCTTTTGCCAAGTACGACCCGGAGCGGGCCAGCCGCTGGTTTCGCCAGCGGGGTTTGCAGCCAGTTCAATTCAACCCCCTCGGATCCCAGCACAGCATCCCCATCATTCCCATCGAGCAGATCTGTCCGCCGGTGATCCCCCAGACGGGATCCGGCTCCCCGACGCTCAGCCCCGGCCAAGCCTGCCGCGGCCAGGAAGGGATCCCTCCCCTCAACCCCAAAGTTGCCGACCAATTGCGGGACAAAATTGTCCTGGTGGGCTTTGTGGGCGGCTACCCAGAGACCTTCCCGGTGCGAACGGCGGATGGATCCCAGATTGCGGCAGTGGAGCTGCAGGCGCAAATCTTGTCCAGCCTGCTCACCGGAGACGTGTACCACTCCCTGCCGTCAGGGCTGGCAGGCGGGGTGGTCTTGCTGCTGGGAGCAGGGACGGGACTGCTCTTGGTACTTTATCGCCCCTCCCTGCGACTGAACCATTGGGACTGGCAACAACAGGGGTTTCTCCTGCGGCCCCTGGTGGGGCTGGCCGTTTACGAAGGGTGGGCTGTGGCCCAGTTTCTGCTGTGGCGTTGGGTTTGGCCTTTCGTTTTGCCGGCTTTGGCCAGTGGGTTAACAGGGGTGAGCCTGCTGCTCACTCTGGTCATTGTGGAGAACCAGGAGCGGCTTTTGGCTCAACAACAAGAATTGGAGTGCTTGCGCCGAGCCGAACAGGAGGCCGCCGTCGACCAGGCTCGCAAGCTGCTCTACCGAGTAGCCACCGACATTCACGATCGCGAGCTGCAGGAGCTGAAGGTGGTGATGGACGACCTGGAGAGCCTGCAATGGCAACAGCAGCAGGGGAAAGACTCTGACCCCGCCATCTACGATCGCCTGCTGGAACAACTGGAGAGGATCGGGCGGGGCATTCGCGAGCAGCTCAACGACGTGCGCACCCTGGCCACCAAGCTGCATATCTCCCCCAGCTTGCGGGAAGGCTTGCACCGGGGCATCGACACCTATCTGGACGAGCTGATTCAGACGGGCAGCCTGACCTTGTCCGTAGAGCGCCACCTGCAACCTCTGCAGGAGCCCAACACCAGCGAGTGGTTCGACCAACGGGAGGACATCTTGCGTTTTTTGCGCGAGGCCATCGGCAATGTCATCGCCCACGTACAGCCCCCCAAAGGCAGTGCTTCTTTCGTCAGGGTGTCGCTGGCACAAACGGAGCGACATTGTTGCCTATCGGTAGTCAATGACGGCGTTGAATACGCTCCCAGCCCTGGTGGTGGCTACGGCAGCAAGGCCATGAATACCATCGCCCGCTATCTACCCAAGGGATCCTGGCACCGCACCCAGACCCCAGAAGGCCATACCCACGTCGAGCTGCACTGGGAAATGCCCAGCCTTTATAGTCGTTTTAAACAAGATTAAGACACTTTGCCGCCAGCCCAAGCGCTCCGCGCCGCTCACGCGACCACCCCCAGCCCCTCTCCCAGAGGGAGAGGGGAGTTAGAGCGGTACCTGCGCGACAGCGTTGCGGAACAATAACGACGTAGAGAAACGTTTCATTGCTATTTGACAATGACTGCAACCTCAGAGATCTCGCCTGCAAGTAGAAAAAAAGACCCTGGCCAGGGGCCAGGGTTGCTAGGCCAGCTCAGCGCTAGACTCAACTAGCAAGGGGCTTGTTCAGGCAAAGAATAGCTCTCCTGCCCTACTGCCCTAGGGATTGCAACCAGCCGATCAGGGTAGAGCCGGACAGAGATTCAAACAGGATCAGGGCAACAAAGCCGATCATCGCCAAACGCCCGTTCAGTCGCTCTGCATACTCGGTAAAGCCCACCCGCGGAGTGGTGTCCACATACATTTCCGGCTCGATAGCATAATTGTTTAGGCGGCCGCCTTCTTCAACAACGACGGAGCGATATCGGCTCATAGGGTTCTCCTTGTTTCTTCCTTACCTAGTTTAGCTCGTTTTGCATAGGATTGTAAAGTTTTGTTTACGACTTTGTGGATGCCCGGCACCCTGAGCTTCCCGACAAAGGCCGACTAGGCGAGGAACAACTTGTAGGCGGGGTTGTGGCTCTCGTCCCAGTAGCGATAGCTCAACGTATCCAGAAAACGCTGCCACTCGGGCATTTCGCAGGTGGGCACCTGCATGCCGATGAGAACGCGACCGTAGTCGGCGCCGTTGTTGCGGTAGTGAAACAGGCTGATGTTCCAATTGGGGCTCATGCAAGACAAGAACTTCAGCAAAGCTCCGGGCCGTTCGGGGAACTCGAAGCGGTAGAGCAGCTCATTTTCCGCCAGCAGAGAGCGCCCGCCCACCATGTGGCGCAGGTGCAACTTGGCCAGCTCATCGTCGGTGAGATCCAAGGTCTTGAAGCCGGCCCGCTCCAGATCCAGAGCCACCGCTTGGGCATCGGCCCGATCCCGCACCTGCAGCCCGACAAAGATATGGGCTTCTTGCTCGTCGGCGATGCGGTAGTTAAACTCGGTGAGGTTGCGCTGGCCAATGTGGGCACAGAACCGGCGCAGGCTGCCGCGTCGTTCCGGAATGGTGACGGCAAAAATGGCTTCCCGCTGTTCGCCGATTTCGGCCCGTTCGGCCACAAAGCGCAGGCGGTCGAAGTTCATGTTCGCCCCACAAGCGACCGCCAGCAAAGTCTGTCCTTGGATGCCGGTGCGGCTCACATAGGCTTTGAGGCCGGCAATGGCCAGAGCTCCGGCAGGCTCCAAAATGGAGCGGGTATCTTCAAAGACATCCTTGATGGCGGCACAGGTGTCGTCGGTAGTTACCAGGAGGATCTCGTCCACGTACTGCTGACAGAGGCGGAAGGTCTCTTCCCCCACTTCCCGCACTGCCACTCCATCGGCAAACAGACCTACTTGGGATAGGCGCACCCGCCGGCCTGCCTGGAGAGACCGGTACATGGCATCGGAGTCCACCGGTTCTACACCGATGATCTTGATTTCGGGGCGCAAGCGCTTAACGTAGGCGGCAATGCCCGCGATCAGGCCGCCCCCGCCAACAGCGACGAAGATGGCGTGGATGGGCTGTTGGTACTGGCGCAGGATTTCCATGCCGATGGTACCCTGGCCGGCGATCACCAGGGGATCGTCGAATGGATGGATGAAGGTCAAACCTTTCTCGGCTTCCAGTTGCCGCGCGTGAGCGTAGGCATCGTCAAAGGTATCTCCGTACAAGACCACTTCTGCGCCCCGCGCCCGCACGGCATCCACCTTCACTTGAGGGGTGGTGACGGGCATGACGATGATGGCCCGAGTGCCCAGCCGCTGTGCTGCCAGGGCCACTCCTTGGGCGTGGTTGCCTGCGGAGGCCGCGATCACCCCTTGCGCCAGTTGCTCCGGGGGCAAGTGGGCCATCTTGTTGTAAGCCCCGCGCAGCTTGAAGGAGAAAACCGGCTGCATGTCTTCCCGTTTCAGCCAGACCGGGTTGTTCAGGCGGCGGGAGAGGTTAAAAGCCGGCTCCAGGGGGGTTTCTTGGGCCACGTCGTAAACGCGAGCTGTAAGGATCTGAACGAGATAATCACAATCCATCGGGATGTATCGATAGGGTCGAAAACGGTCGCTCCCGGCGGGCTAAGAGCTATTATCCCAGGGATCCATCCCTTCTCCAGCAAGGGGGGCTTGGGCATAATAACAAAGGCCATGGGAGAAGAAGCGATGTCGGCGCAGGAAAAGTTGAAGGCGCTGTTGGAGAGCCAGCCGGTGGCCTGCTTGGGGGTGCTGGAGCAGGGATCCCCGGCAGTGTCGCTGGTGCCCTTTGTGGTGCAACGGGATCCCTTGCGTTTTGCCATTGTCATTAGCGATCTTTCTTCCCACACCCAGGCTTTGCGGGCGGATCCCCGCGCCAGCTTGCTCATCCACGAGCCGCCCACGCCGGTGGATCCCCGCAGCAACCACGCTTTGCCGCGGGTGATGGTGAGCGGAGAAGCCCGGTTCCTCAGCCGCGCGGAGGCCCAAGCCTGGGGGTTTGAGGCCCTTTATCGTGCCAAGTACGAGATTGCCGAGATGATCCTGGGCCTGGCGGATTTTCACTTCTGCCAGATCACCCCCACCGGCGGCAGCTTTATTCAGGGGTTTGGCCAAGCCTTCCGGCTGAGCGGCCCCAACCTGGATCAACTGGAGCATCTCGGCCGCACCTAGGCGCAAGAACATGGCCTTCCGACCGGCAACCGACGACAGGGAGGGCGGATAAACCGTTGCCGCGCCAGTTTCCAGGTCGCGCTGCTATTTGCAAGTGACCGAAGACATGGGTCGGCAGGGATTCGAACCCTGGGCCAATCGGTTAAAAGCCGAGTGCTCTACCGCTGAGCTACCGACCCAAGTTTGCAGCTTTGTCATGCTAGCAAAACTTCTGTCACACTAGCAAAGGTTCTGGCCGTATCCCTAAAAATCTTGCTATGCTGAACTTAGACCAACCCTGGGGCTGTAACGGTTTCGACGGGGTGGCGAACATGGGTTCATGATACAGGTCGGGATTGAGCTTATCCCGTTATCACCAGGCTCAAACCAGTACGTGCGAACAACGTCGTACCCTTTGCTCGTAAAGCAGCTGCTCTGGCTGCCTAAGGCTCAGTAACCGAAAACTAACTCTGAGCTCGAGGATCTGCTCACGACCCCGTTAAGTGGGCGGATCACAACCCCAACGGGTGCAGCTCTCTGCTCTGGCTCCGTCGAGGGAGAGACCAAGATTAGGCGGAGAAATCCCATCGCCGGGATCCAAACGGCGATCCCCGCCTCGAGGGTCAAAGAGGCTAAGCCTGTGAATGAGTGATCCCTTAGTACCCATCTCGGACACGGGTTCGACTCCCGTCAGCTCCATCCTCAGGTGCCCTAGGCCCAGAAGGTTGCTGGAGGGCTTTTGGGCGTCCATGAAAGTCCGGCAAGATCCAATGCCATGCCAAGGTGGGGCCTGGCGCTCACCGCAGCTAATGGGAATGGCTGGTGCTGCAGCAGCTTTTGGTTTTCGGCGGCGGAGGGGGCACATCCAAAGCCGGGTTGCACTCAAAGAAGCCCAACGGCTTGAGCAGAAAGCCAATGTAGCTAACCGGCATCACCGGCCAGTCTTCGGTGCGGGGGAAGTGGTTACAGCCAAAGCTGTACCAGAGCACCAGGCGGGTATTTTCTAGGGAGCGGTTGGCTTGTGTCCATTTCACCAGCCCTTCCCCACCGGGGTGTTGGTTGGGGTAGTCCCCCGCCGGGAACTTCTCGCCAGGATGATAGGGCGTGGCCCAGAGGTGGTGGGCCAAATACCCTGCCCGTCGATACAGCCAGGAGTCGGGGTGGGCCAGGAACCGGACATTCTCTCCTGGGAGCAACTTGTAGGCCACCGGCTGCCCCAGGCGGTTGTGGCGGTTGGGGTTGACAATCTTCCAGTAGCGCCCCCGCAAGGGATCCACCGTTTGCTTGGCTTCCTGCTCAGTGCTCAACAAGGTGGAGCGGGCGCGGAAGGCGTTGCCGTAGGGGTTATCCGGCCCCAAGGGCAGCGGCTCGGCATGGGCTTCGTAGAGGGAGTTGCCCGGCCCATCCACCGCCATGTCCAGGCGCACGGTAAAAAAGTGCTGGTGGTTGAGGCCAGACAATTGGGGCGCTACCAAGACGCCAAACTCCGGTTCCTCCCCCGGCAGGGTGGCGCAGGTGTTGATGATGCCGGTGAGCTTGGCCTCGAACTCCAGTGTGCCATCCTGGTAGAAGTACCAGAAAAAGCCGTAGTCGTAGTTGCCGATGGTGGTAAAGAAAGAGAGCACCAGCCGCCGCGAGCGCCGCACCTGAGCTCGCTCCGTGCGCCAGTCGGTGTGCTTCCAGAGCACGCCAAAGTCCTCCTCGTGCATGCAGATGGCGTTTTTGAGGAGCATGGGCTCACCGCTGTTGCTGGGCAGCCAGGCATCGAAGTAGTAGATCTCCCCCAGGCAGTCGCAGCCCAGGCGCAGGGAATTGGCCTGCATGCCGATGCCGTATTCCCCCACGTCAAAGGCGTTCTTGCGACAGTGGGGATCCCGTGGATCCCCGTAGGGCACCACCATCTCGGCTACCGAAGCCCGATAGAGGATGGGGCGAAGGCGGCCCTGATCCTCATAGCTCACCTGATGCAGCACCAGCCCCTCGCGGGGGTTAAAGCTGATGCGCAGATCCCACTTCTGCCAGCGGATGTGGTGGCCTTCTACTTGGAAGCTCACCCCTTGGGGCTGAGTAATTTCCAAAGGCTTCAAATCTCGGCGAAACTCTTTGAAGAAGATCTCGTCAAAATTGCCATCTTCCGGGGGCAGAGGCCAGGGGCCGCGATCCTCCACCTTGATCACCTGCATTTGGTTGAGGTCAATCCAGGGGTAGAGGCCTTCGAGGGGACGGGCATAGCCATTGTCGTAAGGGGAAGTGCGCAGGAAACACAGACCCCGCACCAGCCGCCGCCCCTTTTCTTCCGGGATCCCAAAGTAGCCCACCGTCCAGTAGTCCACCATCACCCGCTCCACATCGGCAATGCCCCGCCGCTGCAGGGCGGCCAGAAATTGGGGATCCTCCTTGAGCAAGCGGTCACAGGCGTAGACCTCATCGTCCAAAAGGGGCGGCTGCACGCCGGGGACGAGCTGCCAAGAGCACACCTGCTGCCGGGAGAGGGAGACCACCGCCTCGTAGGTGCTGCCCTCGGTGGGATCCAACAGCACCACAAACGCCTGCCGATCCCAGGGTTGGCCCGGTTGCCAAGCTTCCATCCAGGGCCGCTCCGGCTCCTGCAGTTGGATGGTGACAAAGCGGCAGCGGGAAGCAAGAGGGCGCTCCTGACGCAGGATTTTGACCACTTGCCGGATTTCTTCGCCATTTAGGGGATCCAGGGGGTGGCTTGGCCATTCGGGCCGGACAGCCGCGGTTGTGGCAGAAAGCGATCGCTCCTGCTCCTGCAGAGCAGGCTGAGGACTGCGAGGAAGTTCACAAATCACAGAAATAACCTTGAATTCTACAGAAAGTGAATTGGCTGGGTGACGATCCGTTGAAAAATGCCGCAGGGATCCCCTTGCCTGCCACCCCAGGCGCTTTAAGCTAGCCATCAGCCCGTACAGGACAACCTGGCCGTTGCCACAAGCAACTTTGGCAACCTTGGCCGGCAAGAGGATAGGCTCAAAGAATCCGTTCTTGGGGACAACCTTACCTTCGCCAGCTAGCCCAACCTGAGGTTATCCCCATCCGTTGGGTTGTCTCTGCCCGCTAACCAAAGGAAGAGGGCAGCGGCACCTTGAGCAGCCGCGTTACCGCAAACCGAAAAATATCGAACAATCGCCAGAAACTAACTATAGGCTTCCGAGGGAAAAGATCCCAGCTCAAAATCAGCAGCAATTTCTTTAGGCCAAACGTGGCATAGGGCAGCATAAAAAAGAATCAACGCTTCACGCAGGCTGAGGGCGCAGCCGCAAGGAAGAAGCTTGATGCAGCACTGCTCTCTTCTCAACGCGAACTCATTTCGGCTTGCCCTAACCCCACCTGCTAGGGGGATCCCCAGTGTTGGGATCCAAGGCGCAACTGCCCATTACTATAGCAGAGGCTCCCCCCTCGGCCACAAGCTGCGGTCAAGAGTCGGCTCTCCGGATCTGAAGTTTAGCGTGAAGTAAAGATCTTGTATTGGCTAACACATCTTTGAGCAGAGTACTGAAATCATGCTTAAAGCTAAGGATTTCTGGCAAGAGGATCTCTCAGATCTGTATGAGGATCGTCCACAATGAGGTAGCGCTGGTGGAACAACCAACCGTTTTGGTGGGGGAGATGGCTTCAGCTCAACACCGCCTGGTGCCGGTGCGGCCAGAAGACGGCGGCTTTTATCCAGAGCATCTCTTTTTGGCTCTGGAGGCCATCCAACTGGGCTATTGGCAACTGGATCTGCGCAGCGGGGAGCTGAGCACTTCCCCTCAGTGCAAGGCCAAGTACGGACGGGATCCCGGCGAGGAGTTCACTCTGGAGATGTTTTTCGAGAGCGTTCACCCCGAAGATCGCCAAAGGGTGAAGGAAGCTTTCCAGTTGGCGGGGCCTAGAGCATTGGAGGGGGATCCCAACTTGGCAGTCGAGTACCGTGCCCATCTCGCAGACGGGCAGGTGCGCTGGCACCTCTCTCAGGGGATTGTGCTCCTGGGGCCGGAAGGGGATCCCAGCCATGTGGTCGGGGTAACCCTGGACATCACCAAGCGCAAGCAGGCCGAGCTAAAGCTGCAGCAACAGGTGCAGCGGGAAAAACTGTTTAACCGGCTCATTCAGGCCATCAGCACCTCTTTGGATCTACCCGCCCTCTTTGAGGTAGCGGTGCAGGAAGTAGGCCAGGTTTTGCAGGCAGCGCGGGTTACCCTTTACCAATATCTGCCTGCCGAGAAGGTGTGGGTGGGCATTACCGCCCATGTTCGCTCCCCCGATGTGCCCAGTGCTCTCCAAATGCGCATACCGGATGATCCGCAGATCCCAACCATTCAGCAGTTGCAGCAGCTGCAAGTTTTTCACGTGGCGGATCCCAAGCAAGTTTCCGATCCCTTTGCGTTGCAGGAAAGGCAAGACTGCCAGCTCGGCCCTTGGCTAGGGATCCCGGTGGCCTGTCAAGGGAAACTTTGGGGCGCTCTAGCCCTGAGACGCCTGATCTCTGAACCCGATTGGCAAGAGGAAGAGATCGAGTTGGCCAGGGCAATTGGCAATCACCTGGCAGTCGCCATTCGACAGGCGGAACTTTATCAAAGGCTGCAGCAAGCCAACGTCGAACTGGATTACCAAGTGCGGGTGCGCAACGGCCAACTGCAGCAAGCCTACGAAGACGAGGCCCTGCTGCAACTGATCACGGAAGAAATTCGCTCCAGCCTAGACGAGCACAAGATTTTGGAAAGCGTGGCGCAGGAACTGGCCCTCAGCCTTGGCCTTTCCGGCTGCATGATTGCCCTCCATGACTCAGAACGACAGGTTGGCGTTTTGGCCTTGGATTATCGACCTGGAGAAGGGATCCGCCGTTTTCCCCTGGAGATCCCCTTTGCCGATTTTGCCGAGGTGCTCCAGCAGCTTCAGGGTGGGCAGTTCTGCTATTTCAGCAACCTTGGCCACCCCTGCTGGCCCAGCTACGACCGCCACACGCTGCTGGTACTTCCCATTTGCGATGCTCAGGAAGGCGAATCTCTCCTGCTGGGAAATATTTGCGGCTCGCGTCCGCCGGGGCAGGTGTTTGGCGAGCGGGAACAGCGCTTGATGCGGCGGGTGGCCAGCCAGTGTGCGATTGCCATTCGCCAGGCCCGGCTTTTCCAAACCGTGCAGCAGCAGGTGCAGCAGTTGCAGGAGCTCAACCACCTCAAGGATGAGTTTCTGCACATGGTCTCCCACGAGATGCGCACGCCTCTAACCAACACGAAGCTGGCAATTGCTTTTCTCTCCAAGGCCAACCTGACGGAGCGGGAGCAGCGCTACTTGCAGATTTTGGAGATGGAGACCAACCGCGAGCTGGACTTGATCAACGAGCTGTTGGAATTGCAAGCTATTGAAGCCGGAAATAGGGATCTCAATCTAACCTGGTTATCTCCTCAGGAGTGGATCCCCGATCTTTCCGAGCCCTTCCGGCTGCGAGCTGCCCAGCAGAACCAACAGTTTCAGTTGGAATGGGATCCCGACCTTTTGCCCCTCTGCACGGATGAGAGACTGCTGTCGCGGGTGGTGGGCGAACTTTTGAACAACGCCTGCAAGTACACGCCGGCTGGGGAAAGCATCTGTTTGCGCTTTAGCCAGACCCATCAACAGAACCGTCTCGGCTGGCTGATCGAGGTGCGCAATACGGGAGTGGAAATTCCTTCAGAGGCGCTGCCCCATGTGTTTGAAAAGTTCTACCGCATCCCACAGTTGGATCGCCGCAAGGCCGGAGGGACAGGCCTAGGCCTGCCGCTAGCCAAAAAGGCTATGGAGATGTTAAAGGGATCCCTGACGGTGGAAAGCCGTTCCCGGCAGGTGATTTTCCAGGTGTGGTGCCCCCATCAGGGCAGCTTGTCGGCAACTCAAAACAGAGCCTAGCGCCTTGCGCAGGACTCGAACCTGCAACCATCGACTTAGAAGGTCGGTGCTCTATCCATTGAGCTAGCAAGGCCAGACGCAGAGCCATTATATCCCCGACCCAGTACCCCGACTGGCCTGCCTCTGCCTTGGACTTCCGTATTTTGGCTTGGGCAAGTTGCGCGATTTGACTTAAGGAGCCGGGTCCGGATCCCTTCACCATGAGAATGTTGGCGATTCTGGATTTTGCTTAGGATATGAACGTCAAAGAGATCGTCCGCCAGGCTCTCAAAACGGGGCGCCTAAGCCTCTTTCAGGAAACTTGCCTGTACGAGCTGTTTGAAACCAACTGTCCAGATGAGGAAGACCTGCGGGCGGCAGATGCTTTGATCAATGCCCTTTTGGATGGCGCTGTGCAACGGGAGAGCCACAACTGGGATCCCTGTGCATCGATGCCAGACTTCGCCGCCTTTCCCCTTAAAATTGACGAGCAGAGAACAAAAGAGTACCCATTCAGGGATCCCCTGTAACCAAGCCATCTTGGGGAAGACCCGGCCAAAATGGGTGTTGAAAATCGGGATCCCTATGCCACCGCTCCCTGATCCTGGTTCAGTTGAGGACAAGCAGAGCCCTCCCGGCCTGGGATCCCTCTCTCCGGCGGCCAGGCGCCTGCTGCGGCTCTACCATGGCGGCAGCTTTATCTTTCTGGGCCTGCTGTGGCTGCTGGTCGGGATCCCCAGCCTCTGGGCTTTGCGGGCAGATCTCATCCGCCTGTGGAACCATTTCACCTGGACAGGCCTGCGCTATGCCCTGTTTTACCGGCCCGGCTGGCCCACCTTCGGCCTTTTGCTGTGCGTCAGCTTCACCGTGGGGATCCTGATCGCCCAAAGCCGCTATGAATTGTTCGGGCTGTATCCGCTTGAGCGTCTCATGCTGGAGCGGCAATCCCGCTGGATCCTGTCTTTGCCCGCCTGGCACCCGCTGCGGCGCTGGCTGGTGCGCACCTTGGATTCCCGCTAGTGGGCCTGGCCGAGAGTTGGGATCCCTGCTCAGATTCCTGACTTGCCATTGCTGCTGTTGGCCGGCTGTCAGCGCTGGTTTGGAGAAGGTTGCAACACACACAAAAGCTCGGTAGGCAAATGCTCAAGCTTGCTTCCGGGGCAGCAGTAGAGACCTTTGGGCCCCACCCGTCCAAGACCCTGTCTTAGGAGGCACTTGTGGCGGCTAGGGATCGTTGCACAATCCGAGATAGACGAGCCTTCCGACGGGCGGCTGTGTTTTTGTGGAGAACCCCTGTTTTGGCCGCTTTGTCGATGCGGCTAAAGGCAGCGCTCATCGCCGCTTGAATCTCCTGCAGGGTTTCCGGTTGGGGGTTGGCGGCGTAAGTAGAGGAGAGGGAGATCACTTTTTTCATCAGCGCGCGCACCATGGCTTTGGTAGCTTTGTTGCGTAGCCGATTTCGCTCGGCAATCTTGACGCGCTTGATGGCAGATTTAATGCGTGGCATGGTCGAGAGGGAAGCTACGGCGGAGATCTAGCATACCATTAGAGTTTGGAGCTCCACCAGTTCCTGCCTCTCCTACGACGGGATCCCCATGTTTCGAGATTGCAGCTCCCTCCTCCAGTTCAACCCGCCTGCCCTTTTCTATGGGGTTGCCGTTTGCGATGTGGATCGGGACGGGGCTTTTGAGCTGTTTGTGTGCGGCTTCCGCGGCCCGAATCGGGTTTTGAAGTGGAACGGCCAGGCGCTGGTGGATCTGGTGGACGATACTCTGGCCGATGCAGGGCGCATGGCCATTGGGGTGGCTGCCGGCGACTTCGACGGCGACGGGCAAGAAGAACTCTATGTTTTGAATACCGATACCTTCGGCGGGCGCAAGCGCTTTGGGGATCGCCTCTTCGACTGGCAGGGATCCCGTTGGGTGGATCTGTTCTCTCTACCCCACAACCAAGATGCCCTCAACTTGACGGCCGGTCGCTCGGTGGCCTGCGTGGATCGCTTTGGCCAGGGGCGGTACGGGTTTTTCGTGGCCAACTACGGCGGCCCCATGCGCCTTTACGAGCTGGGCTCCAACCAGATGATTGCCGATGTGGCACCGGAGGCGGGGGTGAACCGGGTAACGGGCGGGCGGGGGCTGGTGGCCCTGCCCTTGGTCTCGCAGCGGATGGACATGTTTGCCGTCAACGAGCAGGGGCCCAACTTTTTGTTTCGCAACCGCGGGGATGGCACCTTTGAAGAAATTGCCGCCGAAGTGGGGCTGGCGGATCCCGGCGAGCATGGGCGGGGGGTGGCAGCGGTGGATCTGGATGGGGACGGGCGGCTGGACTTGGTCTACGGCAACTGGGAAGGGCCGCATCGCCTCTGGATCCAAACCCCCGGCGGCATCTTCAAGAACGTGGCCCCCCCAGATCTGGCCAGGCCCTCCCGGATTCGCACCGTGATTGCTGCCGACTTCGACAACGACGGCTACCCGGAGCTGTTTTTTAACAACATCGGCGAGCTCAACCGCCTGTTTGGCTGGCGCTCTGGCTGCTGGCAGGCCATTGACATTGGAGAGGCTGCTGAGCCGCAGGGATTGGGAACAGGAGCGGCAGTCGCCGATGTGGATGGGGACGGTCGCCTGGAGCTGCTCATTGCCCACGGCGAGTCGGGCGCCCAGCCCCTGAGCTTCTACCGCCCCCTGGCTAATGGCAACAACTGGCTAAGGGTCTTGCCCCTGACTCGCCAAGGATCCCCGGCCCGCGGCGCCCTGGTGCGGCTGATCACCCCCACTCGCACGCAGATCCGCCCCATCGATGCCGGCAGCGGCTACCTCTGTCAGATGGAGCCGGTGGCCCACTTTGGCCTGGGATCCGAAACGCTGGTCAAGGAAATCCAGATCCAGTGGCCGGACGGAAAACAGTTGCAGGTGGCTCGCCCGCCGGTCAACCAGCTCCTGCGGATCCCCTATCCTGGCTAGCTCCCCTGAGAGATCTACTCAGCCGAGCCCGAGATCCCTGCCCATTCCGGCTGCACGGGGCGCTGCCAGTGTTCCCACCAGGCCAGCACCTCAGGTGAGCTGCCGTTGGCAGGAGCGGGGAGGGGGGGAGAAGGGGGTGTCAGCCAACTGACAGGCGTGGGGATCAGGCAACTGGGGTGGAGAGGGCGCAAATCGCGGTAGTGGCTGCTGCGGATGGCCAGAATCTCCTGCTGGATGACCTCCAGGGGCTCGCCCAGCTTCAGCAGCACATGGCTGCACAACCCCAGGCTGGCCTCAAATTCCGGGTGGACGACTTCTCGGGCTCCCAACTGATAGAGCTGCTCGATGTCCTCTTCATGGGTGGCCCGCACCACCACATCCAGGTGGGGCGCCAGTTCCAGCGCCCGTTTCAAGCAGAGGCGCATGCTCAGGCGATCCGGCAGGGCGATCACCAGGGCGCGAGCTTGGGACAGACAAGCTTTCTCCAGCACCGGGGCGCTGGCGGCATTGCCGTAGAGATAGGGGATCCCGCGCGAGCGCAGGTGTTGGATGACCCGTTCCGACTGGTCGATCACCAAAACGGGATGGCGACGGGCTTCCAGGATGCGCACGATGTCTTGCCCCACCTGTCCATAGCCGCACACCACCACGTGCCCCTCTTGGGGAGCGTCGGGAGCCAGAGCGCGGGGCTGCTCGCTCCCTTCCAGCCAACGGGCCCAGAAGGGGATCCCTTGTAAGTTTGCCAGCAGTCGCGGCGCGCCCCTGAGCAGAAAGGGAGTGACGAGCAGGGTAACAGCGGTGGTGCTGACGATGAGCAAATAGAGTTGCCGCGACACCAGCCCCAGCGCCTGCCCTTCACTGGCCAAGACAAAGGAGAACTCGCCGATCTGCGAGAGGCCCAGCCCCACCAACACCGCTGAGGGGAGCGGGTAGCCGAACAGACCGGCCAAAGGGGCCACCAGGCAAAACTTGCCCACCATCACCAGCCCCACTAACCCTAGGATCAAGGGCAGGTGGGCGGCGATAAAGCTGGGATCGATGAGCATGCCAATGGCAGCAAAAAAGAGGGCGGCAAACACATCCCGCAAGGGCTCTACGTAAGCCAGGGTCTGGTCGGCGTATTCCACTTCTGAGATCATCAGCCCGGCGATAAAAGCCCCGATCTCACTGGAAATGCCCAGCCGCTCCGTCAACAGGGCAATCCCTACGCAGAGGCTGATCACCCCCAGCAAAAACACTTCTTTGCTCTCCTGCTGCGCCAAAAGCCGCAGGAAAGCGGGCACCAGCCACATCCCGCCCACCACCGCCCCCAGCCCCACCAGGCCGATTTCTGCCAGCGCCTTGGCCAGGGATCCCGCCAGCTCCGGCAAAGGACAATCCAAAGCCGGCAACACCGCCAGCATCAGCCCTACCGCCAGATCCTGCACAATCAAGATCCCCAGCATGGCCTGAGCTTGGGGCGTGCCCATCTGGTTGGTCTCGATGAGGCTTTTGAGCACCACCGCCGTGGAAGACAGAGAGAGCACCGCCCCCAGGAAGATCCCCTGCACCGGCGTCAGCCAGCCGCTGGCCACCGCCAGCACCGCTGTGATCGCGATGGTCAGGCCGATCTGCAAGGCACCGCCGCCAATGGCGATCCCCCGCACCTGGCGCAATTCTTTGAGGGAAAACTCCACCCCCAAAGTAAATAGCAAAAAGGTCACCCCAAACTGGGCCAGGGTTTCCACCTGCACCAACTCCTTGATCCACCCCAGCCCCGCCGGCCCCACCAGGATCCCGGCCAGCAAATACCCCAGTAACACCGGCTGCCTCAACAGGGAGGCCAAAAATCCGCCCGCCGCCGCTGCCGCCAACACCGTCACAATGTCCAAAATCAGGCGAAAGTCTTCCTGCACCGAGACACCCCACCAGGAGTATGAACTTTTGTAGCCGATCCTGAGGATTCTTCCACGATACTGCTTTCTTCGGCCTTGCGGACAGACTGGGCCCAACCCAAAGCGCTGCAAACCGGCTCCCAAAGAGGATGCCGCGTCATTCAGCCTGGGTTGTTGGATAGCTAGAGGGGGAATCAGGAGAAATTTTTGTTAAAAGTTGCTGACAACACCCCAAAACCGTAGCTTATAATACAGAATGTAGACAGAAATCGTTCATCCTTTCGCCTGCCGTTTGGCTCATCGTGGGGCGAGATGGCGGCCAGAGGACGGAAGTAGGGAATTATCCCGAAGGAACGCGCCTCAAACCTTGTGACTGTCCAGGGGACATCCCAGGTCACTTCTCAACTCAGGAAGTGAAGTGGATACAGACCATTACATTTGGAGGCGAAAATCATGGAACTCTCTTACCGTGGCGTTGATTACACCCGCCCTTCTGCCACAGCGGCAGTTTCTCCTGGCAAAGTGGGAGGTCGGTACCGGGGGCTGGACTGGCGGTTCCGCCACCTGAGCAAGCCGGTGGTTTTGCCCACTAACCTGAACCTGCTCTATCGAGGCGTGGCCTATCGTACCGAGGCTGCGGCAGCGCCGGCTCCAGCCGCTCCGGTGATGGCAGCTGCTCCGGAGGCGGGCCGTTCCCATATTCTGGACGAGTTGGCTCGCCGCCTGATGATGGGTCATCAACGCGCGATTCGGATTCGGCAGCAAGCCATGTTGGTGCGCGGCACGGAGCAGGTTGGGCTGCACGTCAATGTGCGCAACTTCTGGAACCGCATCCAAGGAAAGGTGCATCCCACCTTCCGTCTCACCTATGACCGCAGCCGAGTCAGCATGAGCTGACTCACTTGTAGCTGTTGATGCTCTGGCACAAGCCTAAGGATCCCGGCCGGGATCCTTTTTTTTGGGTGCTGTTGACGATGGGGTAGCCCAGGGGAGTGTGGAAACAGGGATCCCAGTAGGCTGCAGGGGGCAGCCACCCTTGGGTCGAGCGGCTCGTGGTGGGTGGGATGGCTGCTAGGCCCGCCGGGGGGATCCGACCCCCGCTGTCGTTTAGAGGGGCTCCCCGACCATGATCAAAGAGCTGGTGAGGCGTTCCAGGATGCGGGTGGTCGTGTCGCTGAAGGATAGGCTCCCGCTGGGGTTGCGCCGCCGAAAAGAGGGCAACACCACCAGGTCAAACCCTTGGGCCTCCTGCAAGAGGGCTTCGACGACATCGTCGCTGGCCAAGACCTTTACCTGGACAGGGCAGCTCAAGTCCGGCTGTTGGGCCAGGGACAAAAGCTGCGCCTCCAGCCACTGGCGATCGCTTTCGGGGGTGCTGGCGAGGCAGATGTGGAGCAAGGTAACCTCTCCCTGGTTGGCGGCAGCCAAGATCTCGGCTAAGCGCACTGCCCGAGCCGCCTGCGAGCGAAAGTTTTCCAGCGCCACCAGGATCCGCCGCAGCTTGTGAGAGGGCTGGAGCAGGCGCGCCACGGCAACCGGGCAATGGGCGGCCCAGAGGACGCTATTGATGACACTGCCGAAGAGGCGGGCCCGCAAGCGGGTGGGATCGCTCCAGCCCATGACGATGAGGCTGGCGTTCTGCTCACGGCTGGCGTGGTTGATCCCTTGGGCAACGTGACTGTCGATGCGGCTGAGGGGGGTAACTTCTACTCCCGAGGCCTGACAAAACTCCACTGCCCGCCGCAGCAGATCCTCGCCGTGTTCTAGAGAGTCCTGCAGCAAGGGAGAGTCCATGTGCAGGTGGCCGGTCGCCACCGCGAGGGGAACCACCCGCCCGCCCTCGTGCTTGGCCAGGAGGCAGGCCATCTCCAGCAGGTTTTCCTCGGTTTCGGGATTGGCCAGCGGCACCACGACCACGTAGGGCGGGGAAGGCGGCGCTGCAGAGGCGGGAGCGACCCCTGCGGCAGATGGAAGCCGACCCTGTTCCTCCTCCATAGCCATTTGCGTGGCCGCCCGACTGGTCAAAATTGGGCCCAGGGTGGCCGTAACCAACATCAACACCACCACGCTGTTGAGCACCTCTGCATTGAGCAACCCCACGCGGTACCCCACCAGGGTTGCCGCCAAGGTGGCCGCCACCTGGGGTAAGGAAAGCGACCACATCATCAGCTTTTGCGCCGGGGTGTAGTGGTAGAGCCACTGACAGAGTTGGGCGGCAGTGTATTTGCTCAGGGTCAACCCCAGCAGGATACTCAACATCAGCCAAAGGGAGCTGAGGGTTTGTAGAAAGGCGCGCAGGTCGAGCAACAGCCCTATATCCACAAAAAAGACGGGGATGAACAAGATGCTGCCGACAAAGACGATCTTTTCTTTGACAGAGCCCTCCCGCAGCACATCGTTCACGGCTAGCCCCGCCAGAAAGGCGCCGATGATCTTCTCTACCCCAATCCATTGCGCCCCCAGAGCTGCCACAAACAGAGCCAGCAGCACAAACAAAAATTGGTTGCCCTCTTCGCTGCCGGTTACACGAAAAAACCGCTGCCCCAGCCAGTCCACCCCAAACAGCACCGCAGCCGCATAGAGCAGCAGGGATCCCAGCAGCCGCATCACGCTCCAGAGGGAAAACTCGCCGCCGTGGATGCCGACGCAGACCGCCAAGACCAGCAGCGCGGCAATGTCGGTGAAGATGGTGCCGCCGATGGTGACCAGCACCGCCTCGTTTTTCACCAGGCCATAGCGGCTGACGATGGGGTAGCCCAGGGGAGTGTGAGAGGCAAACAGGGATCCCAGCAGGATGGCGGCGTTCCAGCCGAAGCCAAATAGCCGCCCAATGGCAGTGCCCACGGTTAGAGGGATGGCAAAGGTCAACAAGCCAAAGGTGGCGGAGCGGTTGCGGGTCTGCCGAAATTGCTCCAGGTCGATCTCCAGCCCGGCCACAAACAGCAGGTAGACCACGCCGATATCCGAGAGCAACTGCACCGTCGGCAGCTTTGAGCTCAGCAGGTTCAGCCCCTGCGGCCCCAGGGCGATCCCCGCCGCCAAAAGGCCCACCAGCCCCGGCAGGCGCAGCCGCTCAAAGAGCAGCGGCACCACCAGGATCACCCCCAGCAGTAGAGCAAACGAGAGGATAGGCTCCTCTTGCAAAAGTGAGCGTATGGCCTCCATCGGCCAGGCCCCTGGCTGGACGTCTCCCTAATTATGGAAGCAATCCTCCCAACTAGCCACGGGGAGACCTCGCCCGCCTCAACCCTCCCTTTCCAGGCTGGGAAAGTCCCTGCTGGCGATCCCGACTTCAGCAGCTTGGGATCCCCCCCATTCCCAGAACTGGGCGAGCCTTAGAGAAACTGGTGGCTTTCCGGCTGCAACACCACCTCGTTGGGCACGGCATTGGCGGGCAGCGTGAGGATAAAGCGAATGGCCTCGGCAGCCGTGGCAGGGCTGAGCATTTTGTCCCGCTGCACCTTGAGGCTGATGGGATCCCAGAAGGGCGAGTCAATGCCGCCAAAGTAAAACAGGGTAAAGCGCACCCCAAAGCGCTTCAGCTCATCGGCCATGCACTTGCTAAAGCCGACCACGCCAAATTTGGCGGCACAGTAAGCTGCAGCCATGGCCATAGGGTGACGGCCCAAAATGCCGGGGAAGTTGAGGATGTGGCCGGATTTTTGCTCCCGCATGGCGTTGGCCGCCAGTTGGCTGGTGTAGAAGCTGCCCTTGAGGTTGACCGCCAGCATCTGCTCCAGGTCGGCAGGGGTAATTTGCGGGGCAGGCTTGAGGATCCCAGCCCCCGCCAGGTTGATCAACACGTCGATCCGCCCGTGCCTTTGTAGGGTTTGGTTGACAAGGGCCTCGACCTGGCTGTAGTCCGTCACATCGGCAGGGATCCCCAGCCCGGAGGCAGCCCCCAGCGACACCGCTTTCTCCGCCAGCGCGCGCAAGGGATCCTCTCGCCGCGCCGCCAGCACCAGATGGGCTCCGGCTTGGGCCAACATAGGCACCAGGGCGCTGCCAATACCCCCTGTGGCCCCTGTAATCAGAACAACCGCCTGGGACAATGAGGAAGACACGTTACGTTTTTTAAACTCTTCCCCTCATCATACCCAGGGAGTGGCCTTGAGGGGCGATCCGGAGGGCTAAACGCGACGCAGCCGCAGTCTTTGCACCCATTCTTCCCCAAAGCGCAGCCAGTCTGGCATTTTTTCTGGACTCACCTGTTGGTCATCCCGCCAAACGATAAGCTGCGGCCCGGATCCCTCGGCACAACAAGGAGCATGTTGCTCCAAAAAGCTAAGAAAACTAGGATCGAAGCGCAGGCGAACCTTGGCCTCATCTTCTCCGCGCAAGAGGTATTTGCGGGAAAACTGAGGGTGGCTCTCGAAGTTGATATCTTGCATGCCAAAGGCCTTGGCAATGTCATGAAACAGGGGAACTTCCGGATGTAGCCGAAAATGAGGTAGCCGTAGATCTTCGCAATAGGCCCAGAAAACAGACTGGAAATGAGTGCCGCGACTCTTGCCCCTGCCGCTGTGGTACTTATAGGTGTACTGATAGTCAAAGGCACCGATCTCACTTCCATCGATTAGCCGCTTGGACATTGAGTTGTAGAAACGTCGATCGTAGCCTTGTTCAAATAGTTCAAAGCCTGCCTGAAGCAAGCGGGAGCGGATCCCTTCGGGTAGCTCCGCTGAAAACGACATGCCCAGGCTCCTGGCTACCTGATCCAAAGCTTCCCGACGCTTCTTCTCTAGATAGTCAGCTAGATAGACAACAAGCGCCAGAAGGCCGATAAGAAAAAACGAGAACAGAACAAAAATAAGCCATTCCATTGTAAACCCTCCCTCCAACCTCTAGACTTCGGCGCTCACACCCAGAATACCTGGGCAGGCGCAAAAAAAGGGGATCCCCACGGCAAAAGAAGGGATCCCGTTCCAAAACCTCATTCGAGAACGAATGTTTTGGATGAAAACCTCGATCAGGCGTCGAAATAGAGCGCGAACTCGTAGGGGTGAGGCCGCAGATTGATGGGGTTGATCTCGTTGTCGATCTTGTACTCGATGTAGGTCTGGATGAGATCTTCGGTAAAGACGCCTCCCTCCAACAAGAAAGCATGATCCTTCTGCAGGTTTTCCAGAGCATCCAGCAGGGATCCAGGTGTGGAGGGGATCTTGGCCAGCTCGTCTGGCTCCAGATCGTAGATATCCTTGTCGAGGGGCTCGCCGGGGTGGATCTTGTTTTTGATCCCGTCCAAGCCGGCCATCAACATGGCCGAGAAGGCGATGTAGGGGTTGCAGGTGGCATCTGGGCAGCGGAACTCCAGCCGCTTGGCCTTGGGATTGTTGCCGGTCACCGGAATGCGAATGGAAGCCGAGCGGTTGCCCTGCGAGTAGGCCAAGTTGACTGGCGCCTCAAACCCGGGCACCAAGCGTTTGTAGGAGTTGGTGGTGGGGTTGGTGAAAGCCAAGATCGCCGGAGCATGCTTGAGCAGGCCGCCGATGTAGTAGAGAGCTGTCTCGCTCAGGTTGGCGTAGGTGCCTTCGCTGTAGAACAAGGGCTGACCATCCTTCCAGAGGGACTGGTGGGTGTGCATGCCGGTGCCGTTGTCGTTAAACAGGGGCTTGGGCATAAACGTCACCGTCTTGCCGTGCTTGCGGGCCACGTTCCGGATCACATATTTGTAGACCATCATGTAGTCGGCAGCGGTGACCAGATCGGCGAAGCGATAGCCCAACTCCCCTTGCCCGCCGGTCGCCACCTCGTGGTGATGCTTCTCGATGGGCACCCCCAATTTGCCCATGGTCAGCAGCATCTCTGTGCGGATATTTTGGTGCGCATCGGTGGGCGGAACGGGGAAATAGCCCTCCTTGTAGCGAGGCTTGTAGCCGAGGTTGCCACCTTTCTCCTCCCGGCCTGAGTTCCAGCGACCTTCAATGGAATCTACAAAGTAGTAGGCCGAGTTTTGAGTTTGGTCGAAACGAATATCCTCAAAAATGAAAAATTCCGCCTCCGGCCCGAAGTAGGCGGTATCGGCAATGCCTGTCGATCGCAGATAGGCGACGGCACGGGCAGCAAGGCTGCGGGGACAGCGGCTGTAAGGCTGGCCAGTGCGCGGCTCAACGATGCTGCAAGTCATGCTGAGGGTGGGCACCTCGAGAAAGGGATCGATCCAGGCCGTCTTGGGATCCGGCACCATGTACATGTCCGACTCGTTGATTGCTTTCCAGCCCCGGATGCTGGATCCATCGAAGGGGAGCCCCTCGGTGAAGGTTTCTTCCTTAATCATCGAGGTGTGGAAGGAGACATGCTGCCAGGTGCCGAAGATATCGACAAACTTGAGATCCACCATCTGGACATTGTTGTCCTGGATCATCTGAAGCACTTCTTGGGGCGTGGATGCCATCGCTCTCTCCTGATTGGGTTGCAGTTAAGACTGGGGAAATTGTGGCTGAAACAAATGGGATCCCAGCGGATGATCCCCGCGCCTCGACTTGGATGGGCCAAAAGCGCTCACCCATCCTAGAAAGGCCAACACCGGCATTTTGTAGCTTCTGATACAAAACTGGCCCGGCTCTGGCCTTCTGCCCAACTGATGAGACAACCTGGGCAAGACCTCTTGCCGCCAGCTCAGGATTAGGCCCGCCAGCAGTCCACACCTGCGTTCTAGATAGGCCAATGCCTCGGCTGCCCCAAGGGAGCGAAAATAGGACTGACGAGCCCCAGCCTCGCCCAGTTCGCCGAATCGTGTTAGGCTAAAGCGTAGTCATTATGAGTTTGATGTAATATCCCTGTTGCAGAAGGAGAGAGAGCGGATGACAGAGCAAAGTCGGATTGAGAATGTGGTGATTATCGGTTCTGGCCCTGCTGGGTTTACGGCGGCCATTTACGCCGGGCGCGCCAACCTGAAGCCAGTTGTGTTTGAGGGCTTCCAGGCGGGCGGGATCCCGGGTGGGCAACTGATGACCACCACCGAGGTGGAGAACTTTCCGGGCTTTCCCGAGGGCATCAGCGGCCCCCAACTGATGAAAAACATGCGGGCCCAGGCACAGCGGTGGGGGGCGGAGCTCTACCCCGAGGATGTCACCTTTGTGGATCTGAGCCAGCGGCCTTTTGTCGTCCGTTCTGACGAGCGGGAAGTGCGCACCCACAGCTTGATCATCGCCACCGGGGCCACGGCCAAGCGCCTGCACCTGCCCGGGGAGGAGACCTACTGGAACCGCGGCATGTCCGCCTGCGCCGTCTGCGATGGGGCCATGCCCATGTTCAAGGGGGTGGAGTTGGTGGTGATCGGCGGTGGCGATACCGCCTGTGAGGAGGCCACCTACCTGACCAAGTTTGGATCCCATATCCACATGCTGGTGCGCAGTGGCAAGATGCGGGCCAGCAAGGCCATGCAAGACCGGGTGCTCAACCACCCCAAGATTACGGTGCACTGGCACACCGAGGCGGTGGAAGTCCTGGGCGACGGCCAGCGCCTGACCGGGGTGAAGGTGCGCAACAACCAGACGGGCGAGATCCGGGAGATGGCGGTGGGCGGACTGTTCTACGCCATCGGCCACAAGCCCAACACTGACTTGTTCACGGGGCAACTGGAGCTGGATGAAGTGGGCTACATTGTCACCCGCCCAGGATCGGTAGCCACCAGTGTAGAGGGCGTGTTTGCCGCCGGGGATGTGCAGGATCACGAGTTTCGCCAGGCCATCACCGCTGCCGGCACCGGCTGTATGGCGGCCATGTTAGCGGAGCGCTGGCTCTCGGAACACGGCTTAGCCCAAGAGTATCACGTCGTCCCTCAGAGCCATCCTGAGCCCAGCCCTGCCACGGCTCCTCCCGAGGCGGAGTCGCCGGGGGAAGCTGCGGTGGCGGAAGCCAGCTTTGCGGAGAACGGCCACGAGGATCTGGACTTCAGTAAGACCTGCCATGAAGGGAGCTATGCCCTGCGGCGGCTCTACCACGAAAGCAATCGCCTGCTGATGGTCAAGTACACCGCTCCCACCTGTGCCCCTTGTCATGCCCTCAGGCCGATCTTGAACAAGGTCATCGAAGAGTTTGCCGACAAGCTGCACGTGGTGGAGATCGACATCGAGAAGGATCCGGAGATTGCTGAAGCTGGCGGGGTCACCTGCACGCCGACGGTGCAGTTTTTCAAAAACAAGGAGCTGGTGGCGCAGGTGGTGGGTGTTAAGCCCAAGTCCCACTATCGGGAGGTGATCCAGGCCAATTTGTCTGAAGCAAGATCAGCTTGAGGTAGTCCCCCTCACCCCCAGCCCCTCTCCCCAAGGGACGCCCAAGCGCTACGCGCCGCTCACGCGACCACCCCCAGCCCCTCTCTCCGAGGCACCCTCACCCCCAGCCCCTCTCCCCAAGGGAGAGGGGAGCTAGGTGTTGTGGTAGGCGGCCTGCAGGGCGGCCAAAGAGACCGACAACAGGGGATCCCCTTCTGCCGTCGTCAAGGCCAAGGGATCGGCAGGGGATCCCACTTGTCCCAGCAGTTGCCACTGGCCGGGGAGCTGTGACTCTAAGTAGGCTTCCCAAGGAGAGCGCTGGGCTGGAGCGACAGAAACGAGGATGCGGCTGGATCCCTCGCCAAACAGGGCCTGATCCCAGCGCAGGGATCCGGGAGCCAGAGAGACACTGGCACCGCGGCTCCCGCTGAGGCAGGCTTCCGCCAGAGCCACGGCCAGTCCTCCCTCGCTGCAGTCGTGGGCGGAGCGCACCCACCCCTGCCGGATGCCGTGGCGGCAGGCGGCTTGCACGCGCTTTTCCAGCTCCAGATCCACGGGGGCAGGCCGACCCGTGACCTTGTTGTAGATTGCCGCCAAATACTCGCTGCCGCCCAGACTGGTAACAGCCTGGGCTCCCAAGAGGTAGATGAGATCCCTTTCTTGCTGCCACCCCTGGCCACAGACCAACTTCAAGTCTGGAAGGAGACCGACCATGCCGATAACGGGGGTCGGGTAGATGGCCTGGGATCCCTTCTCGTTGTAGAGGGAAACGTTCCCCCCTGTTACCGGTGTCCCTAGGGCACGGCAGGCCTCCCCAATCCCCCGACAGGCCAGGGCCAACTGCCAGTACACCACCGGGTTTTCCGGGTTGCCGAAGTTGAGGTTGTCGGTTACAGCCAAGGGCTCCGCCCCCACGCAGGAGAGGTTGCGGGCGGCTTCGGCCACCGCGGCTTTGGCCCCCTCGTAGGGATCCAAATATACCCAGCGGCCATTACCATCGAGGGTGGCAGCAATGGCCTTGCGGGCAGCCTGCAGGGGGGGCACCTCGCCCACGCCAAACTTTTGCGAGCGGATGCGGATAACCGCTGCATCTCCCTGCCCCGGCCAAAGGACAGTGTTGTTTTGCACCTGGTGGTCATATTGGCGATAGATCCAGGCTTTGCTGGCCAGGGTGGGGCGGGCCAAAAGCCGCAGCAGCGCCTCTTGCCACGTCAGGGTTGCCTGATCGAGGTGGATCCCTTCGCGACTGCAGGGGGGTAGGGTGGCGGGATCCCACTGCCACGCTGCCTGGACGTACTCCGGTGGCTCTGGCAGCAGCGGGCGGACGTAGACGGGGGTCTCTTCGGCCAAGGCCCGCGCCGGCACTTGCACCACGCAGGTTCCGCGGTGCCAGATCTCCACCAGCGGCTCGGCAATGACTTCTCCGGCCACGCTGGCCTGCAGGCCCCAGCGGTGGAAGATCTCCATCACCTCCGCTTCGCGACCTTTTTGCACCACCAGCAGCATCCGCTCCTGGGACTCCGAAAGCAGGTACTCCCAGGCGGCCATGCCGCTTTCCCGCGCCGGCACCCGGTCGAGATCAAAGCGGATCCCTACGCCGCCTTTGGCGGCCATCTCCGCCGTGGAGCAGGTGATCCCGGCCGCTCCCATGTCCTGGGCGGCCACCACGGCTCCCGTGGCAAAGGCCTCCAGGCAAGCCTCGATGAGACATTTGCCCAGAAAGGGATCCCCCACCTGCACCGCCGGCCGATCCTGCTGGGAGTCCTCCTTGAGCTCGGCGCTGGCAAAGCTGGCCCCGCGGATCCCGTCCCGCCCCGTGGGGGCGCCCACGTACAAGACCGGATTCCCCACCCCCCGAGCTGCCGATTTCACCACCGCCGGCGTCTCCAGCAGCCCCAGAGCCATGACGTTGACCAGGGGGTTGCCACTGTAGCAGGGATCCACGGCCACTTCCCCCCCCACCGTGGGCACCCCCACGCAGTTGCCGTAGTGGGCGATCCCCTCCACCACCCTGGCCATGAGGCGGCGGTTGCGGGGATCCGTCAGCGGCCCAAAGCGCAGGGAGTTGAGCAGGGCAATGGGACGGGCGCCCAGGGTGAAGATATCGCGCAGGATGCCTCCCACGCCGGTGGCCGCTCCCTGGAAGGGCTCAACCGCTGAAGGATGGTTGTGGGATTCAATCTTAAAGGCCAGCCAGTCCCCATCCCCCAAATCCACGACGCCGGCATTTTCCCCCGGCCCCACCACCACCCGCTCGCCTGTGGTGGGAAAGTTTTTCAACAGAGGGCGAGAGTTCTTGTAGCAGCAGTGCTCCGACCACATCACCCCAAACATGGCCAGCTCGGTGGGGTTGGGATCCCGGCCCAGTTGCTGCTGGATCTGGTGATATTCCTGGGGGGAGAGGCTGTGGAGCGTCAGCTCTTCAGGGGTAGGGGGCATAGGCACCAAGGTTAAGTCAACAAAGCCGGCCCCAAAAGACGGGCCTGGCGTTCTTCCAGTATGCGACGCAGGCGGGGCCACTGCTGCAGCCGTGGGTCTTGGGCAATGAGCTGCTCTGCTGCCTGACGGGCCAACTGCAGCACCTCTTGGTCATCCATGAGGCTGGCCAGAGCAAAATCGGGCAGCCCCGACTGGCGGGTGCCCATCACCTCCCCAGGGCCGCGGAAGCGCAGATCCATCTCGGCAATGAAAAAGCCATCGTGGGACTGCTCCAGGACTTTTAGCCGGCGCAGGGCCTCTTCGCTTTGGGATCCCGTCATTAAGATGCAGTAGGCCTGGTCGGATCCCCGCCCCACCCGCCCCCGCAGTTGGTGGAGCTGGGAGAGGCCAAAGCGCTCGGCATGCTCCACCAGCATCACCGAGGCGTTGGGCACATCCACCCCCACTTCCACCACTGTGGTGGAGACGAGGATATCCAGCTCCCGCCGGCGGAAAGCTTCTATGACGGCGTCCTTCTCGCTGCTGGTCAGACGCCCGTGCAGCAGGCCCACCCGGAACTGGGGGAAGACCTTCTCCTGCAGGCGCTGGTGCTCTTCAATGGCGGACTTGAGATCCAGCTTCTCGGACTCTTCAATCAAAGGCAGCACTACGTAGGCCTGCCGCCCCTGGGCAATCTCCCGCTCCATCAGCCGCACCACCTGCAGGCGATCCCCCGGTCGAGCCACCACCGTGTGCACTGGCTTGCGCCCCGGGGGCAACTCGTCAATTTGGGTAACATCCAGATCCCCGTGCAGGGCCAGGGTAAGGGTGCGGGGGATGGGGGTGGCCGTCATGGTCAGGACATCGGGGTGATCCCCTTTCTGCTGCAGGGCAGCCCGCTGTTCGACGCCAAAGCGGTGCTGCTCGTCGATAACCACCAAGCCCAGGTTGCGAAACTGCACCGCCGGCTGGATGAGGGCATGGGTGCCAACCACTAGGGGCAGCTCCCCGGTCTGCAACTGCCGCAGGATCTCGCGCCGCTTGGCGGGGGGTGTGGAGCCGGTCAAGAGTTCCACAGGCACTTGCAGTTGGCTGAGCCACTCCACCAGCTTGCGGTAGTGCTGCTCGGCCAAGACCTCCGTGGGAGCCATGAGGGCCGTCTGCCAGCCCGACTGGATGGCCGCCAGCAAAGCCGCCACCGCCACCACAGTTTTGCCGGATCCCACATCCCCCTGCAGCAGGCGGTTCATGGGCAAGGGATCCCGCAGATCCGCCAGGATCTCGTCGATGGCCCGCTGCTGGGCAGCGGTCAGCTGGAAGGGCAGGATTTGGTAGAAGCGGTCCAAGAGCTCTCCTCTAGCTGGCTGGTAGCGGGGGACAGCCTGGGCCTGGGCGCGGTAGCGCTGCCGCCGCTGCAAGAGGCTAAGTTGCAGGTAGAAAAACTCGTCGAACACCAGCCGCCGCCGGGCCTGGGCCAGCAGCTCTTGCGTCTTGGGAAAGTGGATCTGCTGCAGGGCAAGGGGCAAGTCCAACAGCTGCAACTGCCGCTTCAGGGGCTCCGGCAAGGGATCCTCCACCAAGGCAGCTGCCGGCAGGGCGAGCTGGACGGCTTTGCGCACCAGATCGGCGGGGATCCCTTCTGAGAGGGGGTAAACGGGTAGGATCTTGCCCAACCTCTCCAGATCCTCGCCCTCTCCCCCCAGCACCTCCAGTTGCGGGTTCTCCAGTGTCAAGCCCAAGCGGCCCTTTTTCACCAGACCGCTGGCCGCCACCACTGCCCCCTTGGGGTACTGCCGCTCCAGGGCTGCCTGCCAACTGCGCTGGGCAAATTGCCGCCCGCTGTAGAAGCGGCTGAGGGTGACTACGCCGCTTTTGTCGGCAAGCTTGAGGTTGAAGATGGTCAGCAAGGGGTTTTTGGGGCTGGTAAAGCAACTGCAGCTTTTCACCGTCCCCACCAGGGTAACCGTCTCCCCCACCTTGGCCTGGCGGATGAGCACGCGGCGGGAATAGTCCAGGTGATCCCGTGGGAAGTAGTAGAGGGCATCGCGCACAGTGTGCAGGCCCAGTTGCGCCAGTTTCTCCGCCGACTTGGGGCCAATGCCCTTGAGAAATTGCAGCGGCTGCTCCAAGCTAAGGCCCTTGGGCAGGGGCAAAGCAGGGCTAGGGGGGGCAGAGTGGGCTTGTTCTTGCTGGCGCCGCAGCCGCTCCAGCCAGCGGCGGGTTTCCGCCACCAGGTGCTGCCGCTCCGCCAGCTCTAGCTGGGGGTAGAGGCGATAGCGGGATCCCAGTTCTTTCCACCGCCGTCGCTCTTCCCCATCCAGGATCCAGCCAGCGGGGGGATCCTGGCCAAACACGCTCTGCAAAAATTGGGAGAAGGTCTGCTCTCGCCCCCGCAGGTCGGTAAACCCCACCTCCGCTTCCAGAGAAAGGGCGCGCTGAACCCGCTGTAGATCCACCTGGCTCAAGTTGCTTCTGGGTTGGCTGCCGGTAGTATCCTTTATCCAACTTTAGCCAATGGCAAAGCGTCCCAGGCGCAGCCCCTGGGCCTCAACTCAAAAGGGCCTGCTCTATAGGACAGGCCCCCGGATCCAGAGCAACCTTATTCTTCCAGATGGAAACTAGCTGCGGGCCAGGGCGGATCCCAGCAGCACGGCCATCACTGCCGGCACCAGGGCAATGGCCAGGATGGTGAAAACTTGCGCGTCGGTCATAGCCAACTCCTAAAACCCAGTGCTGTAAACCTGCCCCTCACTTTACCCCGGCTGGTGACCAGACCTGGGGCCCAAAAACATTCTTTACAAAGCGGCCTTTGGTTCTGCGCTTAGCCGCTGCGGGATCCCCTGGCCTGTGTTACGATGTTGCTTCGCAACGCTGTTGCGACCGCAGGGTAATTCTGGCCTTTTTTTTCTTTGCAACGTTTGCTCTTGGCGTCACCATGGTAGCCGCCCCCCACAGCCTAACCACTCCCCGGGACAACCTGGCCATTTTGGCCGAAACGGATCCCATCGTTTACCGCCTCATCCAGCAAGAGCTTAAGCGCCAGCGGGATCACCTGGAGATGATTGCCAGCGAGAACTTCACCTCGCCGGCTGTCCTGGCGGCCCAGGGCTCGGTGCTTACCAACAAGTATGCGGAGGGTCTACCCGGCAAGCGCTACTACGGCGGCTGCGAATTTATCGACGAGATCGAACAACTGGCCATCGACCGCGCCAAGCAACTGTTTGGGGCGGCCCACGCCAATGTCCAGCCCCACTCCGGCGCCCAGGCCAATTTCGCGGTTTTCCTGGCTCTGCTGCAGCCAGGGGACACGATCATGGGCATGGATCTGGCCCACGGCGGCCACCTTACCCATGGCTCGCCAGTCAATGTCTCTGGCAAGTGGTTCCGCGTGGTGCACTATGGTGTGGATCCGCAGACGGAGCGGATTGATTTTGACCAGGTGCGGGATCTGGCCCTGCAGCACCGGCCTAAGCTGATTATCTGCGGCTACTCCGCCTACCCGCGGACAATTGATTTTGCTGCCTTCCGCGCCATTGCCGATGAGGTGGGGGCCTATCTGATGGCAGACATTGCCCACATCGCTGGCCTGGTGGCCACTGGGCACCACCCCAACCCCGTGCCCCTCTGCGATGTGGTAACCACCACCACCCACAAGACCCTGCGGGGGCCGCGCGGGGGGCTGATCCTCACCCGCGACCCGGAATTGGGCAAAAAGCTGGACAAGGCGGTGTTCCCCGGCAGCCAAGGGGGGCCTTTGGAGCATGTCATTGCCGGCAAGGCAGTGGCCTTTGGAGAAGCCCTGCAGCCCAGCTTTGCCCAGTACTCAGCCCAGGTCATTGCCAATGCTCAGGCACTGGCAGCAACGCTGCAACGACGGGGCATCCGGTTGGTTTCCGGGGGCACCGACAACCACCTGATGTTGCTGGATCTGCGCTCGGTCTCGGCAGTGCTGGAGAAAAACGGAGCGGCGGATTCGGTGATGACGGGCAAGCGGGCGGATCGCCTGATGGAGGAGATCCACATTACCGCCAACAAAAACACCATCCCCTTTGACCCGCAGCCGCCCTTTGTGGCCAGCGGCCTGCGCCTGGGATCCCCGGCCTTGACCACCCGCGGCCTGGGCGCAGCAGAATTTGAGGAAATTGGGGAAATTATTGCCGATTGCCTGTTTCAACCGGGGGATCTGGCTGTGCTCGAAGACTGTCGCCGGCGAGTGGCCCAGCTCTGCCGCCGTTTTCCGCTCTACCCCCAGTTGGGATAACCGCAGTCCTCTCCGCGGCTTGCCATGCCCTACTTGGTTGCCTTTTTGGCTGCTGCCTGTGTGGTTCTGTGGGCAACCCCAATGGTGAAGGCGGTCGGGATCCGCAGCGGCCAGTTGGATTTTCCCGATGAGCGTAAGATCCACCGGCAGCCGATGGTGCGCCTGGGGGGAGTTTCCATCTTTTTCGGCAACCTGGTGGCGCTGCTCTTGCTCTGGGGAGCAGGGGCGTTCGCCGGCTTGCGCACCGAGCAAGAGTACGAGATCTGGGGGGTGACGATCGGCGGCGTTTTGTTTTTTTTGATTGGCCTGGCCGACGATCTGTTTCAGTTGTCGCCCTTTTCCCGCCTGGCGATGCAGTTTGGGGTGGCTGCCGCCGCTTGGGGAGTGGGGGTGCGCATTGAGTTCATCAACCTACCGCGCCTTGGCCTCTGGCCCTTCCCGGTGTGGTTGAGCCTGCTGGTTACCCTGCTGTGGCTGGTGGGGATGGCCAACGCCATCAACTTCATGGACGGCCTGGATGGGCTGGCGGCAGGGGTGTCAGGGATCGCGGCAGTCGTGATGCTGATGGTAACGCTGCTGCTGGATCGGCCGGCGGCGGCGATGCTGGCGGCAGCCTTGGCAGGGGCCTGCCTGGGCTTTTTGCGCTACAACTTCAACCCGGCTCAGATCTTCATGGGAGATGGGGGAGCCTACTTTTTGGGCTTTACCCTGGCCGGGATCGGGGTCATTGGGGTGGCCAAGGGGGTGACCACGCTGGCGGTGGCCCTGCCGTTTTTTATCCTCGCCGTGCCAATCCTGGATATGTCTGCCGTCATCCTCAAGCGGCTGGCCAGGGGCAAGTCCCCCTTTCATCCCGACAAGGGCCACTTGCACCATCGCCTGCTCAAAGCCGGCCTGTCACAGCGGCATTCAGTGCTCTTGATCTACGCCATGACCCTCTGGGGGGGATCCCTGGCCTTGGCCTTGGCCGGCCTGCCGGCAGGGGGCACCTACCTGGGCGGCGCCTCGCTGCTGTTGGCGGGAGTAAGCTGGGGGGCCTGGCAACGCCAGCGTCAGCGGCAACGGTCTTTGGCTGCTGAAGATACCGAGGTTCAAGCAACAGATTCAGTTAATTCAAAAAAGGATTAAGCCTGGGTTGTTCCCAGCCGCCCGCCTGCCTAGACTGGAAGAGATCTCCTCTGCCGCCTTGATGATGCGTCCTACACCGGAGCTGGCGGCCCTTTTGCGCCGCACCGCTGATCGCCTACAGGCCCAGCACTGGGGCTTTTGGGATCGCGAGTACTGCTGGCGGGATAGTACTCGCTGCAATTGCGGCCTGCTGGTGCGGGAAGCCCTGGGCTGGAATCAGCAGCAGCTTAGCCTGCGCATCCACCGCGGCACCTGGCGCTCCATTGCCCAAACGGCCTACCGCACTGCTGCCCTTGTCCTGAGGGATCCCTGGGAAGCCCAGTGTGAGGCCACGGGCCTGCGGCTGGGATATGTGTTCGAAAAAATGGCAGAGCTGGGGTTTGACCAGCCAGAGGACTTTGCCGCCCTGGAAGAGCTGAGCGATCCGGTTATCTTGGCCCGCCTGGCTGCAAAAGGGGTGGAGCCGCTGCGGCGCGACCAGGCAATTCATGTGGCCCTCTACATGCGGGAGCTAGCCGACTGGATTGAGGAACAACTGCAGGCGCAAGCTCAGCTCAGCCACCTGACCCAACCTCTGCCCAAAGCCAAAGCACCAGAGGTGGGCGTCCGCCAGCCGCTACACCTGCGGTGAGGTTGCCTACAAAGCGCTCTGGTGCCCTCATCCCCAGCCCCTCTCCCAAAGGGAGAGGGGAGATGGGAAGCATAGCAAGGCCGTCGCCCTGCTATCTGCAGCCCAAGATGAGGGGTGTAGAACCGCGCATCCAGGCCCAACTTCCTGCCCACAGGGATCCAGAAGAATTTCCTCGTTCTGTTTGGGAGTTCAGTTGGATTCGTCCACCATCACCACATGGGTGGGGATCTCAGGGGGCAGGAGCTTGCGGCCCGACAAGAAAGCCAGCTCGATCAAGAAGGCAAACCCCCCCACCTCAGCCCCGCTCTGGGCCACCAATTGGGCGGTGGCGGCGGCGGTGCCCCCGGTGGCGATGACATCATCTACGATCACCACTCGGTTGCCGGGGCGCAGGGCGTGGGCATGGAGTTGCAGCTGGTCTTGGCCGTATTCCAGGCTGTAGATTTGGCTGAGCACCGGCGGCGGCAACTTGCCCGGCTTGCGAACCGGGACAAATCCCAAACCCAGATGCTGAGCCAAGGCAGCTCCTAAAATAAAGCCGCGCGACTCGATGCCCACCACATAGTCCAGGGATCCCATGGCAGCGGTGCCGGCGGCCAATTGTTCAATAGCAGCCCGGAAGCCTGCTGGATCCTGCAGCAGGGGTGTCATATCCCGAAAGAGGATCCCGGGTTTGGGAAAATCGGGCACCAAGCGGATGAAGGCGCGCAAATCCATCCTGTTTTCCTCGTTGGCCAGCGGCTTGCAGAAAGCACGCAACCCATCATACCCACTTAGCTTAAGGGCAGATGGGATCCCTTTTTGTCCGTTCGGCAGCGGGGAAGATTTTTTATAATTGGCAGGGCTGGGAGCCGCGGCTTACCTGGTCTTTCTGTTCCTGACCTCGGAGACTTCTCATGCGCTATTACATGGCCATCGACTCCAATCCCCTGGCAAGTTTGCCGCTGGCTCTGTTTGGGGTGGGCAGTGAGTCGGCTTACGTCGATCTGCTGCAGGACAAGTTAACTGTCCGGGCGGGCAACCTGTTCAACGAAACCTTCTCCCTGAGTGAGTTGGGACAAGGGGAGCGCTTCTCTTGGCCCTGGTTCTACGGCCTGGGCGTGCGTACCGATTTCCAGGGGCTGGTGGGCGCGGTAACCAGCACCCAGGGGGTGGTTGCCATCCCGCTGCTGCAGGAAAAGACCCTCTTCATCCCTCTGCTGGGGCCGCTGGGTCTGCAAGTACCCTGCAAAAAGCTGGTCTTCAGCCTCAAGGATCCAAACACGTTCCTGGCCAACTTCAATCAGGGTCGCCCCGAGGTGAACGCCGGCCCGAAAAATCTGGTGATTGAGTGAGTAAGGGATCCCCCAGACGGCGACGGGTCAAGGGCCTACAGGAGTTGGGGTAGCGGGCCCAGAGGCGACACGGCTTATGCGACGCAAGCCCGGCAAGCCAGGGTCCACCACCACCACACTGCCATCCGGTAAGACCACCAAGCCGGCAGGCTGCTGGAAGCGGGCCGCCGAGGTGGGGCCGTCCTGCCAACCAGGCTCATTCTGTCCGGCCAGGGTGGAAACTTGTCCCCCAGGCTGAAGCCGCCGAATGCGCTGGTTATCTCGGTCGGCCAGCCAGAGGACGCCTGAACTATCGAAGGCCAGCCCGGCGAGAGAGCGAAAACGGGATTCCGCCAGGGGGCCATCGCGGTAGCCCGCCTCTGGATCCGATTGGGTGGTCAGTTGTCCGGCAACAGACAACAGGCGCAGGCGATGCTGATCGGCAATCCAGAGATTCCCTTCCCTGTCCACCGCCAGGGCCGTGGGCTGCAGGAGCTGGGCCCGCTCTGCCGGGCCATCGGCGGATCCCGGCTGGCCGGTGCCGGCAACCGTGGCCACCTCACCTGCAGGGGTGATGCGGCGGATGCGGCGGTCGGCACGGTCGGCCACGTAAACGCTACCATCTGAACCCAAGGCCAGGCCAAAGGGCTCGCGAAACTGCGCCTGGTCACGCTCCCCATCGCGGTAGCCGGCTACACAAGTGCCGGCAAAGGTGGTTACCTGCCGCTGAGGGCTGATGTGGCGTAGGCAGTGGTTGCCGCTGTCGGCCACCCACAATCCCCCTTTGGGATCCCAGAGCAGCCCCTGTGGGGAGTCGAACTCAGCTTGGTCGGCTGCTCCGTCGCGGCGGCCTGCTTGGCCTGTGCCGGCCCAAACTTCCAATTCCCCCTCTGGAGAAAGCCGGAAAATCCGGTGCTGAGCTGGGTCGGCTAAGTAGAGGGATCCCTCTGGATCCACGGCAATGCCCCCGATCTGCTGTAGGTAGATTCTGGACTCGCTGCCGGTGTTGCCTGACGGATCTGCTGCAGGCGCCGTGCGGCCATCCAACAAGGTTTCCACCACCCAAGCCGACGCTGCCGGAGCAGTGGGAGTGGGGGCGGGAGTCGCCACAGGCCAATCATAGACCAGTGTACCCAGCCCCTGCCCTGCAGCATCGGCAACAGCGACCCAAACGGAGCCGGAAAGAGAAGAAGGCGGCATCACCGCCAGACGGTCACCGCTGCGGGAGCGGATCTCCCCCCTCAGGAGGCGCTCGGGATTGGCGGCTGAAGCAAACAAAACCGTTTCTGCCCGCTCCAGATTTTCTCCCGACAACAGCAGCGGCTGGCCAGGCGCCGGCACCCCCGAGCCCGTGTGCAGCAGCGGCACCCCCACCTCGGAGAGCACCAACATGGCCAGGCGGCGATTGGCCCCGCCAGAGCCCCCAGAGCGGGCAGAAAGGGTCAGGGATCCCTTTCCTTGCGCCAAGGTGGTGGATCCCCGGTAGGCGACGGCGCTGAGCTCCGCTTCGCCGGCGGGCGGGTTGGTAAAGGTGAAGGTGGCCGGTTGCCCTGGGCGCAGGGGCGCGGTGGCGGTCTGGCGATAGCTGCCCAGGGTAATGCTCAAGTCGATCCCTTCCACTCCTGGCCAGGTGGGGGTGCGGGCCAGCCAGCGATCCACCTCTGAAGCCGGGAGCTGGGCCACCAGATCGGATCCCTGTTCCTGGAGCAGCAAAACGATGCGATTGTTGGGCACCGCCAGACCCGCTTGGCGGGCCTGTTCGAGCGTGAGGGCAAAGGCGGAGGGGGTGAGGGGAGTTGGAGTGGAAACCGGCTGCAGGGCAGAAGGGGGAACGACGCTGGGAGACAAATTAGAGGAAGAAAGCTCGCCGCAGGCCGAGAGGGCCAGCACCAGGGCACTCAGCGCCGGCAGAGATAGCGGTGCAGGGGAAACCCGTCGTGGCATGATGCAGCTTATCCTCTCCCCCAAACTGGGAAATGGCGGGAACCCAAACCTCCATATCTGTCTTCCTCAGCGTACGAGCTGGCGAAAACTGCCCAGCACCTTCCCTGCTGCAGGAGCCAGCCCGGCCAATGCCTCAGGCCCTGAACTGCATTTCTATTCATAACCAACTGCCCTCACCCACAGGTGAGTTACACTCCTCACTCTTTACATCCTTACTCAAATCCCCGCCGAAAAGCCAGATGGCAGTTGGGTGCTTGCCAAGTTGTGTCTGCGTTTGTTCGCTCGATGGCCAGAGACGGGATCCCAGCCTCTTCAAGCAGAAGCATCCGGCACGGTGGGAGACTGTCGCTAACCTATGGATCTGGAATTGGCCACCCTCGCGGATAAATCAAATAGACAGTACCCCCGGAGTGTGCCAACCACAAAGACTCCAGCTGGTCGCGGCGGTAGGTGCGGCGAACTTCTTCATTGGTCTTGGCCGCCGGATCTTGGAGGATGGGATCCCCTTGGCTATCGAACCCCACCAGGACTGCCAGATGGCCGTTGCTGCGGGGGAGCGGCGCCCCCTCCAGCTCTCCCTCACCCCAGGCATAGCTGAGGATAGCCGGCACTCCTGCTGCGATCCAGGCTTCTGCCTGGGCCAGGCTCTGCAGCCGCGCCACCACGCCGGCCAAACCTCGCTCGGCCGCATGAGCCACATTGAAAGCCCAGTTGCCGTGGCCCTGGTAAACCCGGTCGTACACCCCGGCCACCGCGGCGCGCACCAACGGCTCACAGGGGCGGGGATCCCGCTGCCAGTAGGCCATCACCATGGCCAAAGCGGTGGGGCTGCACCAAGCTGCTCCCCCGTCGGGGTACACCATCTGGGAACACAAGGGCAGATCCAAGACCTGGCCCCAGCGGCTGGGATCCCCAGGGGAGAGGTGGCTGGGCTGGGCCGGCTGGTTGGAAAAGGCAACCGCCACCTGATCCACCAGGGGAGAGCGGCCCGCCTCTTGTGTGAATAGGCGCACCCTGACCTGAAAAGCCTCTGCCCCGTTGTGGGTATCCTTGAGCACCAACAAATCCGTGTTTAGGTTGCCGTCCTCATCTGCCTGCCCGCGCACGGAGTGGCTGGCCAGGGTGGCCGGATCGGCGGCCCACACGCCGGCGTGATACCACCGGCTCCAGCGGCTCTGCAGCTTGGCGCGGATCCCCACTTCCAACCAGGTGCCGGGGGGCGTAGTGGCATTCCAGGAGACGATCGCCTCCACCAGAGGAAAGCTGGCGGGAACTTCCGGGCTGACGGCTTCTCCCACCCAATAGCTGCCGGGGGGATAAAAAGGCCGGCCCTGAAACGCCGACTCAGGTGCTTCAGAGCTGACTGCTTGCCGCCAGCCCTCTGGATCCAAGAACAATTGCCCTTGGGGGTTCAGCCGGATCCCGCGGGCTGACCAGTCCTGAAAACCTTGGGGGGCCTGCCAGCGCTGCAATCCGGTGCGATAGGTGGAGTGGGTCTGGGTTTGCATCAGCAAGAGTCCTGGAGAAATTGGAGCCGGCTGGGCCAACGCGGGCAGGAGCAGTACAGCCGCGCTGACCAGCCCAAACAGCCCTTGCCAACCGCTCTGGCCTTCTGCAACCCGCATGGTCGGCTTGCCCCCATTAAAAGCCGGACACAATGACTCTGCAAAAGGGCATTTAGTAGCGGCGCTCTCTTACCCAGAGGCCAATCAACGCTGCCTTGCCCCAGGGATCCACTTTCACTTCTGCCCGCGTGGCTTCGGGATAACGCCGAATATCCTCTTCCAGGACATCTCCCACCGCTTCGGGAATAAAAAATTCTTCGATGCCAAACTTGAGCCGCCACCCGTCAAACCGGCCTCGCAGCACTTTCTCTTCAGGCTTCACGTCTTTGGGCATGTCCCGGCTGACACCGATGGCTTGCCAAGGTTGAGTTGGATCCCCGCCGGAGGGAGCTAAGCGCAGATACAGGATCCCTGGTCTGTCCAATTCAGATGACCAACCCGGCAGTTGTTCCAGGGTGGAGCGGCGATCGACGACGTAACCCAGGGTCACGTACCGGCCCCGCAAGAGGTCATAGGGATCCAGAGGGGCCGTTTGCAAGTAGATCGTAGTTCCGGTGGCGAGGGTCAGCGCCTGCCGAGCCGGTATCAGCAGAACAATGCCCAGTTGCAGCAGCAGGGCCAGCCAAAACCGCCATTGGGGCAGGGATCCCTTCTTAAAAAGATTCGACATAGCCAGAGGGAGCGACTTCTCTCTTATGGCACAGGTTTGTCGACCTCGGACAAAAGCGGGTAGAAGTGTCCCACCGGCCCCTGCCCCGCGCCAATGGCCAAGGGATGCCGCAGCGCTTCTGTTACATAGGCTTTGGCCGCCAGCGTAGCCGCCAAGGGATCCTTGCCCCAGGCCAGTTGCGCCGCAATGGCCGCCGAGAGGGTACAACCGGTGCCGTGGGTATGGCGGGTGGGGATCCGCTCCGTTTTCAGCACTTCCAGCCGCTCGCCATCGAACCACACATCCACCCCCTGCAACTCCCCCGGCATGCCCCCACCTTTGACCAGCACCGCCCCACAGCCCAAATTGCGGATCCGCCGGGCCGCCGCCTCCATATCTGCCAGCGACTGCAGCTCCAGCCCTGCCAAAATCTGGGCCTCGTAGCGGTTGGGGGTCAGCACCTGAGCCAAGGGGATCAGCCGCTCGCAGATGGCCTGAATGGCCTCATCGGCCAATAACTTAGCTCCCGTGCGAGACACCATCACCGGATCCACCACCAGCGGCCGCAACGCCCAGCGCTCCACCTGCCGGGCCACCTCCCCCACGATCTCGGCGTTGAGCAACATGCCGGTTTTGATCCCTTGCACCCCGATGTCCTGCACCACCGCCTCAATCTGGGCAGCCACTGCCTCCGGCGGCAGGGGATCCACCCGGGTAACCCCCAGGGTATTCTGGGCGGTCACGCAGGTCAGAGCGGAAGTGCCGTGTACGCGCTGGAAGGCAAAGGTACGCAGATCTGCTTGAATGCCCGCTCCGCCACCGCTGTCGGATCCAGCGATGGTGAGGGCGACAGGGGGATGCTGCTCGGCCAACATTGGAGCCGGAGTTGGTTCAGATGTGGGGACAGACATTGGCCAAACGACAAAAACTGCCGAGGGTACCGATAGTCATTTCCATCAATCGATATCGATCATCTTTTCAACGTAGCAGTGAAACTGTTGGTTCCCGATAGTCTGAGACCGCTGAGGTATTGGGAAAACGCTTCCAGACGCCCGTCAAGAAGCCAACCATAGTCATTTCAAATATCAAATGGGTTCGTCACGTCGTTATTGCTACGCAACGCTGTCACGAACCCGCCGCTCTAACTCCCCTCTCCCTCTGGGAGAGGGGTTGGGGGTGAGGGAGTGTCTGAATCGGGTTTGAAATAGCCATAGGAGTGGGCTGTTCTAGCCTAGATCTGGAGAGCCATCCGCGGTGGTAGCCACCACCTCCACCCAAGCCCTCTCCCCCTCCACCGCCGTCAGGCTCCAGCGCAATAGGGAGGCTGGCCGCCCCAACTCCTCGGCCACTTGCTGGAGAAGGGATCCCTCCAGTTGAGAGGCAGAAACCGGCCAACTCAGGGGCAAAGACAGGCGGAGAAAATGCAGCTTCACAGGCTGTCGAAAACCATCCCACAATAAACTGGCGTAGAAGCAGGCGTGGGATCCGGCACGGCTAGGAGCCAAATTGTAAACGGTAAACCTCTTCCTCTTGATCGGTCTCCACCTCCAGATCAGAGGTAGGGTAAGCTACGCACAGCAGGACAAAGCCCTGAGCCCTGAGTTCCGGCCCGATCCCCATTGCATCCACCTGGGTCACGGATCCCGACTTCAGCCGCCCTGCACAGGTGGTGCAAACTCCCGCCTGACAAGAGGAAGGTAGCTCCAGGCCGTGCTCCAGAGCCGCCTGTAAAACCGTCTGATCCGCCGCGGCGGGGAAGCGGTAGGTCTGGCCCCGGTGATGGACAGTTACTTGATAAACCATAGCCGCCATTAGGAACCCACCCGCGAAGGAGTGCGGGCCACCGTCAGCGACTGCGGCTGGCGCATTTTCTTCACCTGAGCCTCGATCCTTTTGACCCCCTCCGCCTCCAGGTCGGCGATGTAGTGACTCTTATGCGTCTCTGCCTCTCTCTCGCTGGCAAAGGGGCCGTAGTAGTAGGTGCAGTCGTCGGTGGTGATCTCGATCCAAACCGATAAGCCAAGCAGCCTATCCAACAGACTGGTTAAAGAGTTGCTCACGGGATCCATCCCCCCCTATTCACAAGTGCCAAAGATCGTTCGGGATCTTTGGCAATCATCAACTAGATTCTACTGCTTTTGTTGACGATTTGTTGAGAAATGTTTCGACCTCGGCGCGTTTGAGCTGGTGGGGGGAGCGCTGCCGGTGAATCTCATAGAGGGCGATGCCCGCTGCCACCGAAGCATTCAAACTTTCCGTGCGGCCCGCCAAGGGGATCGACAGCAGTTGATCGCAGTGGCGCTGGGTGAGCAGGCTGATCCCTTCCCCTTCCGATCCCACCACCAAGGCGATGGGACGGCGAAAATCGGCGCCGTAGACGGGGGGAGCCCCTTGGCTGGTGGTGCCGTAGACCCAAAACCCCTGCTCTTTAAGATATTCTAGAGCGCGATTCAAGTTCACCACCCGCGCCACCGGCAAGGTGGAGAGGGCTCCTGCCGCCACCTTCATCACCGTCGCGGTTACCCCTGCCGCCCGCCGTTGGGGGATCACCATCCCCTGCATACCAAACGCTTCCACGCTGCGGGCGATAGCCCCCAGGTTGTGGGGATCTTGGATCCCGTCTAGCACCACCAGCACCGGATGGGGGCCGGCCTGACGGCTTTTTTCCACCAAATCCACTAGATCCATGTACTGATAAGGCGTGGCCTGGGCGGCGATACCCTGGTGATTGGCACCAGCCGTGAGGGCGTTCAGCCGTTGTGGAGATACCTCATCGATAACGGTGCCCCGCCCTTTGGCTGCTTCCAGCAGAGAAAAAAAGGGCGGGCTGTAGCGCAACTTTGGCAGGATCCAAACTCGGTTGAGGGTAGCTTGACTTCTCAGAGCAGCCAGTACCGTCTGGCGGCCGTAGATAATCTCTTGCTCCAACTCGGCCTGAGGCTGGGCTTCTTCCGGCAAGACCCCTGTCCCGTCAATGGGAAGGCCGGGATCCAGTTTGCCTGTCAATTGAGAATCCACCTGGCCTTGAGGCGACTGCCGTTGTGCGTTGCGGCGGGGAGCCTCTTGAGTGACAAGCTTGGGCCCCCCATCTCGGCGTTTGGGCCACTGTCCCCGCTTGCCGACGGATTGCCCTGCTCCTCGCCGTTGCAGTTTGCCCGAGCGAGACAGCCGTAGAGCAGGTTTGCGCTGAGAAGGCTTGGGCATGGGCGTGGAAGAGGTAAAGACGAAAGACTATCCTAGCCTTCCTCCTCGCCCAGGGTCTCAGCCAAAACATCGGTGAGGGCGAGGACATGGCGAAGTCGTTCGGGATTGACCAGGTAGAGATAGCCCAGAACGGTTTCCAGGCCGCTGGCGTTTTGGTAATCGGCCAGAGGCAGATGCCGGGGTGGGCGACCGCAGCCATTGCGACCCCAGCGGACGATCTCCTGCTCTTCGGGGTTGAGATGGGGCAACAGCGCCAACAACAACTTGGCCTGTGCCGAGCCGCGCACCCGCCTCACCACCTGCTGGTGATAGCGCTCCAGCCGATCCGGCGGAAACAACCGTTGCCGCCGCACATGCAGTTCATAAATGGCATCTCCCAAGTAGGCCAAGGCTGCGGGCGATAGGCGACGGATTTCGGCCAAAGATCTTTCAGCAGTGGGGTCGGACAGCAGATCGCTCACAACAGCTTACAACAACTATTCGTTGAAAAAATATCCAGAACCGCTGCTGTCGGCTCATGACAAATTCAAGACTCAATCCGGGCCGATCCAGTCCATGCTAGGGCAAGTTTCCGCCATGCTGCCAGTCTCCCTGTCGCCCTGAACCCCCGCTTCTGTAAGTGATTTGGATCACGAAGCTGGGGAAGAAAAAGCGCTGGTTATGGTCATTGCAAAGGGTATGAAACAGCCTGTCCGTTGATCTCCAGCTCCCCTCTCCCCTTGTGAGAGAGGCAAAGTGTCTTAATCGTGCTTAGAACAACCATGACAAACCAAGCGGTACCGGCAAGGGTCTGACGCTATGAGCCTTGACAAGCAAGTGACTCCCCCCCTCAAGAAGAGCCAAATCCAGGAAGCAGTGGGCGAGCTGGCCGCCGATCAACGCGAAAAGCTGGAAAGTAAAGCCGAACTGGCCGAAGCTGCTGCTCAACAGACGGCTGAAGAGTCCCTCAAAGACGTCGCAGATGAGGGGATGGACTAGAGAGGAAACCGCTTAGCCGAAATTGGGGAATAACAGATCTCCGTTGAGCAAAAGCAGATAGGCGACAATCGCCCCGCCCATCCCCCCTATCAAAAAGCCGGCCGCCAATTCGCTCCAAGACTGGGATCCCCCGTTGCGCTGCGAGGAGACAGTGCCGTAGAGAGAGAGGGCTGCCGTCAGGATTAAGATCAGGCCACAGGCTCCCAGAAAGCCGCTCAGCAGACCGATGGACTCGTTGCGCAGCGGCCCCAGCTTGGTAAAGGGGCCGACCAGCCAATAGCCGTGGGCCATGCCGATTTCCAAGCCCCGCCAAATGGAGCTCAATCCCGGTCGGTTGATGGGCAACCAGTCTATCAACAGACGGACAACAGACGCGTGGTTGATCGGCGTCCAGAGATCGCCAATCTGCGGATCTCCTTCGGGGACGGTGACGTATCCCCTATTCATATTCAACGGAGCGGGATCGGCATTGGGTTCGACCATTTCAGCAACTCTGTGTCCGGTTCAAAAGAGATGGAAAAAGCTCAAAAAAGCAGGGATCCCGCCGGGCACGGGTCGTGGCGGGGATCCCCTGCTTCCACTCAGAACGTCAAAATGTCCGGGAAGAAGCGATTGATCTCGATAAACAGGGCAAAAACGAAGCTGGAAAACAGGATAAAGGCCACCGGAGCAGTGGTGAGAAACTTGGTGAAATCAGCCATAGATGCCTCTCAAGAGTTGAACAGATAATGAACCGATAATCGAGTTAAGGAAGGCCGGGCTGAGGTTCTTCAGCGGGGCGAGATGGGCACAGCAGCTTCTGGCTCCTGAATTTCGCCGCTGGCAATTTCCTTCAAAGCAGCCGCGGGCCAAACCAGAGCCGTGAGGAAACAGCGCAGCGCCAGCGCTACATCGATTAGGCTTTCTTTCATCTCCGGGCTCTCCTCATCTCGAACTGCAATCAGGTAGGAGCGTCCGGCCCAGCCCAACCAACCGGCAATGTAGAGGAAAAGCAGGCCGGGGATGAGAAACTCGCCCGCATGATTCAATCGACCATCTGTAACCAAGTGGGGCAGGCCCTCTTCGCCGCAGAGCAGCTTGCTGTAGCGTTCAAAGCGCTTCTCAGTTTGGGCCAGCTTTTGCTGGTAGAGAGGAGCCAGGTCAGGGCTGGCGTTGAGGATCTTCTCTTCGAGGCTGCTCAGGCGTTCGTTCATCAGGGCCTGAAAAGCGGGAACTTCGCTGCAAGGCTTCAGACCGATCAAGGGTTCTGCCTGCACAGATTGGGCAAGGCCAAGCGCGATGCAGAGGGCCAAAAGGAAACTCAAAAGGGTTCGCATAGCAGGATGTGTCCTTGAGCTAGGGGTCTAGGATCTGTCTAAATGTGCAGGAATGCTAAGTGCAGAAACAGGCACTAAACGGTTAGTATCATACTCCCGAGCGCCTCACCTCGACGGATCCCGAGTTTTAGCTCACACAATTCTTAAGGATCCTGAAGCGTTCCCACCCCTTTTCCCCCACTTGCTCTCCCATGGCCCGCGTCCTCGCCATCGAAACCAGTTGTGATGAAACGGCTGTGGCTGTGGTGGAGGCAGATGCGGCCTGGCCGGGGTTTGCCCCGCGGCAGCTCAGCTCTGTGGTGGCCAGCCAGATTGACCTTCATGCGGCCTATGGGGGCGTGGTGCCGGAGGTGGCCTCCCGCCGCCACGTGGAAACTCTGCCCTTTGTGCTGGAGTCCGCGCTGCACCAGGCCGGGCTGGGCGTGGCCGAGGTGGATGCTGTTGCCGTCACCTGTGCGCCGGGCCTGGTGGGATCCCTGCTGGTGGGGCTGATGGGGGCCAAGACCTTGGCCCTGCTCTACAACAAACCTTTGATCGGGGTGCACCATCTGGAGGGCCACCTGTTCAGCGGCTTTTTGACCGAGCCCGACTTGCGTCCCCCTTGTCTCTGCCTTTTGGTTTCAGGGGGCCACACCAGCTTGATCTGGATGAAGGACTATGGGGAGTACCAGACGATGGGCCGCACCCGTGACGATGCTGCCGGCGAAGCCTTTGACAAGGTGGCGCGGCTGTTGGGGCTGGGCTATCCGGGCGGGCCGCCGATCGACCGCTGGGCGCAACAAGGGGATCCCAACCGCTTCCCCCTGCCCGCGGGCAAGCTGGATCACCCCTACGACACCAGCTTCAGCGGCCTTAAGACGGCGGTGCTGCGCCTGGTGCAACAGTTGCAGCAGGAAGGCCGGGAACTGCCCGTGGCCGATATTGCTGCCAGCTTCCAGGCCTGCCTCACCCGCGTGCTGACCGAAAAAGCGGTGGCCTGTGCCGAGGCGCTGGGCCTCTCGACCCTGTTGGTTACAGGGGGGGTGGCCGCCAACCGGGAGCTGCGAGCTCGCCTGCTGGAAGCGGGCCGACCCAAGGGCCTGCGGGTGATCATCCCGCCTGTTGCCCTCTGTACCGACAACGCCGCCATGATCGGGGCAGCCGGCCTCTGCCACTGGCTGCGGGGAGAGATCTCACCCCTGGATCTGGGCGTAGCTTCGCGCCTGCCCCTGGAAGAGATCCCTGCCCTCTACGGCAAGGGGGGCAGAGATTACCGCGAGGTACTAACGGGTTCTGCCGTTGCCCTCTGACGTTGCCGCACCTCGAGGTAGATGAGCAGGGCGTTGATGTCGGCGGGGTTGACGCCGCCAATGCGAGCGGCCTGGCCCACCGTCAGGGGTCGGACGGCCGCCAGTTTCTCCCGCGACTCTTTGGAGAGGGTGGGGATGGAGTGGTAGTCCAGATCGGGGGGCAGGGGGCGGTGGTACTGCTTGCTCACCTGCTCAATTTGGTTCTGCTGCCGCTGGATGTAGCCGCTGTATTTGACGGCAATTTCTGCTGCCTCCTGCTCAAAGGGATCCAGCTCCTCATCGCCCAAGCCCAGCTCCAGCAGGTCGGCGTAGTGGGTCGGGTTGCGGCGCAGGATCTCGGCCAGCGTGGCGGATCCTTTGATCCCCTGGCCGGTCAGTTGGCTGAGGTGGATCCCGGCGGGGTCGTGGGCCTTAACCCGCTGGGTTTCCAGGCGCTCGATCTCGGCGGCAATGCGGGCTTGCTTGGCCTGGAAAAGAGACCAGCGGCGGTCGTCGATGAGGCCCAACTCTCGCCCCAGAGGAGTAAGGCGCTGGTCGGCGTTGTCAGCACGTAGGATGAGGCGGTATTCGGAGCGGCTGGTGAGCATGCGGTAGGGCTCCCGCAGCTCTTTGGTGCAGAGGTCGTCGATGAGGGTGCCGATGTAGCTGGACTCGCGCGGCAGAGTGACCAAGGGTTTGCCCTGCACCAGGCGGGCGGCATTGATCCCGGCTATGAGCCCCTGGGCTGCCGCCTCCTCGTAGCCGGTGGTGCCGTTAATTTGGCCGGCGCAGAACAGCCCCTGCACTTTTTTGGTCATTAGGGTGGGGTAGAGCTGGGTAGCCGGCAGATAGTCGTATTCCACGGCGTAGGCAGGCCGCAGCATCACGCACCGCTCCAGGCCAGGCAAGGAGCGCAACATCTGGATCTGGATTTTCTCCGGCATCCCCGTCGAGAACCCCTGGATGTAGAGCTCCGGCAGATCCCGCCCTTCCGGCTCGATGAAAATTTGATGGCTTTCCTTGTCGGCGAAGCGGACGATCTTGTCTTCGATGCTGGGGCAGTAACGCGGCCCTTTGGCCTCCACCCAACCGCCGTAGACCGGGGTCTCGTGGAGATTTTCGCGGATGATGCGATGGGTCTCCGGTGTGGTGCGGGTGAGGTAGCAGTCCATCTGCTCCCGCGGCACCCACACCTCCGGGTCGAAGCTAAACCAGCGCACGTCGGGATCCCCTGGTTGCCGCTCCATCACGGAAAAATCGACGCTGCGGCGATCCACACGGGCAGGGGTGCCGGTTTTCAGCCGGCCCGTCTCAAAGCCCAGTTGGCGCAGGGTGTCGGTCAGGCCTTCGACGGCAAATTCCCCCGCCCTGCCGGCAGGTTGCCAGTGGCGGCCAATCCAGATGCGCCCCCCCAGAAAGGTGCCCGTGGTCAGGATCACCGCCCGACAGCCGAAGACACTGCCAAAGTGGGTAACCACGCCCACCACCTCATCGTTGCGCCCCAGCACCAGGTCGGTGACGGTGCCCTCGCGAAGGGTCAGGTTGGGTTGGTTTTCCACCACCGAGCGCATCACCCGCGCGTACTCGCGTTTGTCGGTTTGCGCCCGCAAGGCCCACACCGCCGGCCCCCGCGAGCGGTTGAGGATCCGCTTCTGTAAATAGGTGCGGTCGGTAACCTTGCCCATCTCGCCGCCAAGGGCGTCGATTTCGTGCACCAGTTGCGACTTGGCCGGGCCGCCCACGGCGGGGTTACAGGGCTGCCAGGCAATCTTGTCCAGGTTCAACGTCAGCATCAAGGTATTGCAGCCCAAGCGTGCTGCCGCCAAGGCCGCTTCACAGCCGGAATGCCCCCCACCCACCACGATCACGTCGTAGTGGTCGAGAAAATCCACGTTGTCTCGTCCAACTTTGAGCATCGGATTGCCCCTTGCTGGCTACCGGGATCCCCTATCCCAATTGGGTTGTTACAGCTTGTTTCTCCAGTCTAGCGATGGATAGAGGGCTATCCCCACATCTCGGCAAGAGGAAAAGGCTCCTTGGCCAGACCCCCACCAGTTTGCCGCCCCGAGGCTGCCCAAACCGGCTAGGATCTCGCTCTCCCCAGTCGAATCTAATCCAGACTATTTTAGTCGGATTTGGTTGACGGGATAGATCGGGGGTGATAAGATGGCCCCCGACGATGGGTAAACAAGATCCAGCCCTTTCTCCTGCCTGAGGCTCCCTATGACGCAAACCCTTTCCCAACGCCCGCTCGTGCCTGCCGCTGCCCCGGCGGCTCCTGCCCTGCGCAACCCCCAGGTGAGCTTCAGCCGCTTGCGCTGCCGCGAATGTGGGGCTGAGTACGAGCCGGTGGCTAAGCACGTGTGCGACCTGTGTTTTGGCCCCCTGGAAGTGGTCTACGACTACGACTGGCTCAAGGGCGCCGTCAGCCGGCAGAGCATCCAGGCCGGGCCGCTGTCCATCTGGCGCTATCGGCCTTTTCTGCCGGTGGTTTCGGAGCGGCCCATCGATGTGGGCACCGGCATGACGCCTCTGGTGAAGGCGGAGCGGCTGGGCCGGCGGTTGGGGTTGAAAAACCTCTACATCAAAAATGACGCCGTCAACATGCCCACCCTCAGCTTTAAGGATCGGGTGGTGTCGGTGGCCCTGACCCGCGCCAAGGAGCTGGGCTTTACCACCGTTTCCTGCGCCAGCACGGGCAACTTGGCCAACTCCACCGCCGCCATTGCCGCCCACGCCGGCCTGGACTGCACCATCTTCATCCCGGCGGACTTAGAAGCGGGTAAGGTGCTGGGATCCCTCATCTACAACCCCATCGTCATGGCGGTGGAGGGCAACTACGACCAGGTCAATCGCCTCTGCGCCGAGGTGGCCGATCGCTACGGCTGGGGCTTTGTCAACATCAACCTGCGCCCCTACTACGCAGAAGGCTCGAAAACCCTGGCCTACGAGGTGGTGGAGCAACTGGGGTGGCAACTGCCGGATCAGGTGGTGATCCCGCTGGCGTCCGGATCCCTGTACACCAAGATTTACAAAGGTTTCCAGGAGTTTGTGAAGGTGGGGCTGGTGGCGGAGAAGCCGGTTACCTTCCACGGCGCCCAGGCCCAGGGCTGCTCGCCCATTGCCCAGGCCTTTCGCGAAGGACGGGATTTTGTTACTCCTGTTAAGCCCAATACCATCGCCAAGTCCATTGCCATCGGCAACCCTGCCGACGGCATCTACGCCCTGGAGATCGCCCGCAAGACCGGCGGCCAGATCGCGACGGCCACGGATCCCGAGATCATCGCTGGCATCAAGCTCCTGGCCGAGACCGAAGGCATCTTCACCGAGACCGCCGGCGGCACCACCATTGCCGTGCTCAAACACCTGGCCGAAGCCGGACAGCTCGATCCCGAGGCGGTTACGGTTGCCTACATTACCGGCAACGGCTTGAAGACCCAGGAGGCGGTGCAGGCGCAGGTGGGCCATCCGCTGCTGATCTCGCCCAAGCTGGAGAGCTTTGAACAGGCGTTGGAGCGGGCCCGCACCCTGGAGCGGCTGGACTGGCAAGAGGCCTCGGTTTGAAGCGAGGGGGATCCCCCTGGGCTCTTAACGGAAACTTAATGAAGAACTGTTACGATCCCTGGTACAGGCCCACTTGCTCAGGAGCTTTGCACCATGCCTATCTTTCGTTCTGTCCGTTACTTTGCGCGTCGCTGCCTGCCGGTGGCGGTAGCGGTGTTGGCCCCTCTTGCTTTGGCTCCCACGGCTCGGCCCCAGGGGCTGAACACCATTGCCGTTGAGCTGGAAACTTTGCCCAGCAGCTACTCGACGTTGGCGGCGGCTTTGCGGGCGGCGGGGCTGAACACGGCGTTGGCGGGGCCGGGGCCATTTACGATCTTTGCCCCTTCCAATGTAGCTTTTGGCCAACTGCCGCCGGGCACCGTAGAGACGTTGTTGCAGCCGGCCAACCGGGATCAGCTCACCCGCATCCTCACCTATCATGTGGTGCCGGGGCGGATTACCTCGTTTGACCTGCGGCCCGGCCAATCGACTACTCTGACCACCTTGGCAGGGTTGCCGCTACGGGTGCAGGTGGGATCCGATGGCAGCATCCGGGTCAACGGGGCCAGCGTGAACCTGGCGGATATTCCGGTCTCGAACGGGGTGATTCACGGCATTGACGGGGTGCTGCTACCCTAGTCTTCTAATGTTGGTCGATGGACGAAGCATTGGCTTATGGCGGTCAAGGTGTTGATTCCCACCACGCTGCGGGCACTCACCCGGGATCAGGAGGTGGTGAATTGCGAGGGATCCACAGTTCGGGAGTTGCTGGAGGCCTTGGAGCAGAGCTATCCGGGCATCAAGGCGCGGCTGTGCGACGAGAAGGGGGAATTGCGCCGCTTTGTCAATTTTTATGTCAACAGCGAAGATATTCGTTTCCTCAACGGCTCCGACACCCCTCTTCAGGATGGGGATGAGGTGAGCATCGTCCCTGCTGTTGCCGGGGGCTGAGGCCTGCCGAGCCTGCCGTGGATCCCAGGGATTGGTTAAGCCAGCCGGCGCCGCTGGTGGCGCCTGCTTTGCTGGGCATGGTGCTGGTGCGGCAATTTGCCGATGGGCTGCAGGTGCGGGCCCAGATCGTGGAAACGGAAGCCTACACCGCCGGAGATCCGGCTTGCCACGCCTATCGCCGCAAGACCCGGCGCAATCAGGTGATGTTCGGGCCGCCGGGCCATCTCTACGTCTATCGCATCTACGGCCTCTACCACTGCTTGAACATCGTCACCGACGCGGAAGGGATCCCCTCGGCAGTTTTGATCCGGGCAGCCCAGTTGGATTGCCTGCCGGAGTGGATCCCGGCCAGTAAGCGCTCGAAGCCTGCACGGGTGGCGTCAGGGCCGGGCCTGCTCTGTCAGGCGTTGCGCATCGACGGATCCCACAACGGCTGGCGGCTGGAGCGGGCGGAAGCCGGCCAGGAAGGCATTTGGCTAGAGGGATCCCCCGCTTGGGAAGCACAGTTGCCCATCGTCCAGACCACCCGCATTGGCATTACCCATGGGGCCGAGCTCCCCTGGCGCTGGTACATTAAGGATCATCCGACGGTGTCGCGCTATTAGGTCACGCTTTCATTGGCGAATCTCTTCTATCCAACCGGTTTTGCAACCACGTCTGAATATCCCGCAGGCTCTCCGGAGCAACTTCATGGCCCATCTCGTACTCGCGATAGGTGAAGTTCAGCGGCAACGGGGCGAAATAGTCCCGGATCTGGCGGCCAAAAGCAATCGGCAAAACGGCATCGGCAGTGCCATGAACCGCCAAGATGGCCAGGTGTTTCATCCGCTCCGGCTCCACCGCCTCGGCCAGGATCTCTGGAGATAGGCGCCCACTCATCGCCACCACCCCTGCCAGCTTCTCCGGCTGGGTCAGAGCCAAATACAGGCTCATGATCGCCCCCTGGCTAAACCCCAGCAAATACACCTGGCCTGGATCCAAAGCAAGATTAGAAAGATCCGGGAGCCCATCCGGCAACACCTGCTCCAGAAAGCGGCTCAGGAGCTGGAGGCTATCGCGTGCCTGCTGCGGATCCCCCACCAGCCCTTCCGGCGTCCAGGCCATTTCAAACCAGGCAAACCCGCCTACACCCCAAGCAATGGGGGCTCTCAAGCTGATCACCGCAAACCGGGGATCCAGATAGGGAGCCAACTGGAACAAGTCCCCCTCGTGGCTGCCGATCCCGTGCAGCATCACCAACACAGGTGCGGATCCCAGGCCGGCTTGGCGGGGGGGCTGAAAGCGGTAGGCGAGGGGCAAAGGGGGAGACACACAGACATCCTCCAGACGGGGAAACTATGCCCAATCCTGGGGGTGCCGCAGAACCTGGTAGAGCTTGGCTTCCCAGGTGCCCGGCTGCGGCTCGTAGCCGTATTCCCAGCGCACCAACGGCGGCAGCGACATCAGGATCGACTCGGTGCGGCCTTGGGTCTGGAGCCCGAAGATCGTGCCCCGGTCGTAGACCAGGTTAAACTCCACATAGCGCCCGCGCCGATAGAGCTGGAATTGTCGCTCCTGCTCCCCCCATTCCATTCCCTGGCGCCGCTCCACAATGGGCACATAGGCCGGCAAAAAGGCCTCACCACAGGCTTGCACCAGCTCAAAAAGATGCTCCCAACTGCGGCATCCCACCCGCACTTGCAGCGGTGGCGGTTCAGTCGCAAGCTGGTCGGGATCCCCTTCTGCCTGACCCTCAGGACGGTAAAGGAGGCCGGGGCGCTCATCCTGATAGTCGAAGAAAATGCCGCCAACGCCGCGGGCCTCACCCCGGTGGGGCAGGAAAAAGTAGCGGTCGCACCAGATCTTGAAAGCCGGGTAGTAGGCGGGATCCAAGCGGTCACAGGCCGCCTTGATGGTGCGGTGAAAATGGGCCGCATCCTCCTCAAACAGGTAATAGGGGGTGAGATCCATGCCGCCCCCAAACCACCAAACCGGCCCCGCCTCGAAATAGCGATAGTTCAGGTGAACCGTCGGCACGTAAGGGTTACGGGGGTGCAGCACCATGGAAGTGCCGGTGGCATAGAAAGAATGCCCTGCCGCTTCTGGGCGCTGTTTCAGAATCGAGGGGGGCAGATGGGATCCGAACACCTCGGAAAAATTGACCCCCCCCTGCTCAAATACGTCTCCCTGCTGGATGACCCGCGAGCGCCCACCCCCTCCGCCAGGGCGTTCCCAACGGTCTTCGCGAAACTTGGCTTTGCCATCCAGGGCTTCCAGACGGGCACAGATGTCATCCTGTAGGCGCTGCATGAACCGGCTCACCTGTTGGCGGGCATCCACCGGCAGCGCTGTCGGGCTTGAGGCCAGCATCATCGTCTTCCTATCTCTCGCAACTTGCCAAAAACATCCCCAGTCCCAACAAACCCTCTCAAGCTGGGGCAGCCGAACCCAAGAGCTCTGACCGCCCCTGGACGGTACAGTGCGCAGCTTAGGTCCAGGCCATTCTGGGATCTTACGTGGGAACCGCCTCGTAGGGACGGAGCCGCGCCCATTTGTTCCGTTCCTCGCGAAAGCTCTGGCAGCCCACCACATCCCATTCCATCTCCGTGCCGCCGTTGCGGATATTAACATTGATCTGGGGGCCTCGCGGCTCAAAATCCGGCGTCAAAGTGAGATGGGGCTGCTGATGCTGCGCTTCCACGGCATGGTAGGTGGTGCAGCGGTCTACGTAGTAGCAGTGAATACAAATACACATGGTTGCTGCCTGCAAGAGACGGTTCCCGATCTCGAGAGTAGCATCCGGCCCTTTTCTAGACAGGGGATCCCCTCTTTCTCAGCCGGCTCTTGAGATATTTCTTAGCAAACAGAGGCATCTCCTCGTCTCTCATCTAGAATCTCGACATACTTCTCAGGCTGAGGCTGGATCTGCCTCTAGGATCGAACTATCCAGGCTATCCCAAGGAATTGCCATGAACACCCACACCCGCTACCGCTTCACCTGCACCCTCTCCTTTGGAGATATCTACGGTCAGATCATCGTCTGGCTGATTGTCATCTTTGCCAGCCTGGGCGCTGCCCTCTCCCTGATGAATAGCCCCCTCTATGCCTTTCTCACCATCGCCCTGATTTTGGTCATTTCCCTGCCTTTTTTGCTCTTCGCCTTTGTGACCACCCTGCTCAACCACATCGAGTTTGTGGCCGTTCCCCCTGAGGCAGAGGAAGAGCGAGCTGTGGCAGCCAAGTCGCGGATGGCCGTCGGCTAGCAGCCAGTGGGCCCCTTCCGGCGCTAAGGATGCCGCAGGTTGGCCAGCCGTTTCGGTGGCCAGCGGGGCTTTCTGCTTAATACTTGTTTAAACTCCGTCAGATTTTGTCTATAATTGAGTCGGAAGGCCTGACAGCTTTTTCCACCTTCAGGAGAGTTCTGCAGCCAAGCAGGATCCTAATCTATGCAAGGGATGGATCTACCTTGGCTGAGGGAGATGACGTGGTAAGAAGCTGTACCGTTTGACCTCTTGGCTGGTCTTGCTGCCTTGCTTGCAGGGGCGAGCCGGCTGAGGATGGCTTAGGAGAGGGCTGCAAGTCAGTTCAGGAAGATGGGTGTGCTGTAGTGACGAAGGTGATGGACAATAGCTTGGCGCAGCTCGACTACCGAGTGTACAGGTTGGCGCGGCTGTTGAGCGAGTATTTGAATTTGGGGGAATTGATTGCCCTGTCTGTTGGCTCTCTACAGGAGGGGCGTTCTCGCAATGGAGATTAGGCTGGGCCTGATCTACCCGGGCGCTGGCGTCGGCAAGCGGGATCCCGTAGCCTAGGTAATTTGTCCTCCGTTACAGCCCCTATGCGGATCCCTTCCTGGTGGCCGAAGCTCAGTTTTCAGGTCTGGCTGATCTTCATCGGTCGGCTGCTTTCCCAAACCGGAACCGGCTTTACCCTGTTTTATGCCACCCTCTTTTTTGTCAATCGGGTAGGGCTGACCGCCACCCAAGTGGGCTTGGGGCTGGGCGTTATGGCTTTTGCCGGGGTGTTTGGCCGCATCCTGGGCGGCTCGATGGCCGATGGTTCTTGGGGGCGCCGCTCCACGTTGATCCTCTCGCTGTCTATTTCTGCCGTGGGATCCTTTGGGTTTGCGCTCTCCTACGAGTTCTGGAGTTTTGCCTTGGCCAACGTGGCGGCAGGTTTGGGGCAAGGGTTATACTGGCCGCCTGCAGAAGCGATTGTAGCGGATCTAACCACGCGCGAGCAGCGCAACGAAGCCTACGCTCTCAACCGCCTGGGGGATAGCCTGGGTCTCAGCCTTGGGGTGGCTATGGCCAGCACGCTGGTGGCTCTGACGGGGGCCTATCGGCTCTTGTTTGTAATCGATGGTGTTACTTTTCTAATCTTTTTGGCGGTGCTCTGGTTTTTCATCCGGGAAACCCGGGCCACCTGTTCGGCGACAGAGCCTGTGTTAGCAGGTTGGAAAACCGCCCTTGGGGATCGCTCTCTCTTGGTGTTTGGCCTGTCGAATATCCTGTTCACCACTTACATCGCTCAGCTCAGCAGCAGCATGCCCCTCTACTTCCGCAATCGGGTAGGGATCCCAGAGGTGCAAATCGGCATTCTGTTTGCCTTACATGGGGCTCTGATTGCTCTGCTGCAGATGCCGGTGGCCCGTTGGCTAAACCGCCGCACGCGCGTCCAAGGGTTGCAGGGATCCGCCCTAATGTGGGGGGTGGGATTTCTCCTGGTTTGGCTCAGCGGCCTGGCGGCAGGGCTGGGAACCGGGCCGGCTTTGGGGGTGGCGGCCTTGGCTCTGGTGGTGCTCTCGTTGGCCTTGGTAAGCTATAACCCCTCTGCCTCTGCTTTGGTGGCGGATTTGGCGCCGGATCACTTGCGGGGGGTGTATCTGTCGGTCAACTCCCTCTGTTGGGCGGCAGGGTTTGCCGTTGGCCCCATGATTGGGGGGATGGCCTTGGACTTGCCGCAACCGTGGGCCAGCGGGTTGTGGGTCTTTTGGGTGATCAGCGTCGGCATGGTTTTGGGCATCCTCAGCTTTCTTAATCACATTCTGCCCTGCCAGGTGAATAGATCCACAGCGCCTCTGATCGTGGAGCCCTAAAGCGCAGAAAAGAACCGGATCTGGGGATCCCGGCTTGGCCAGTGGCTTGTTAGGATCAATCCGTCCTCAAAGATGGGTCTTTAGGCCCCCTTTTTTGGGTGAGGATGCCGAACAGGAGGGCTCTGGTCTCAACGGTGGAGGATCTGAATCGTGAGCTTGATTGGCAACATCATTTGGCTCATCTTCGGGGGCTTGCTGACAGGTTTGGGCTATATCTTGGGAGGGCTGAGCCTCTGCCTGACGATCATCGGCATTCCTTTTGGCTGGCAGAGCATCAAACTGGGGTTTGCAGTGCTGGCCCCTTTTGGGAAAGAAGTGGTGGAGTATCCCGATGCCAACAGCCCGCTGCTGCTGATCTTTAACGTTATCTGGCTATTGCTGTTCGGCTGGCCGCTGGTGCTTAACCATCTCTTCTGGGCTCTGATTCTGGCCATCACCATTGTCGGGATCCCTTTTGCAAAACAACACATGAAGTTAATTATTTTGTCCTTGTTGCCCTTTGGCCGAGATCTGCGCTGAGGAAGTGGGTGGACTTGGGATCTCGCCTTTTGATTTCCGAAGACTTCGCCAAGCTGACGGTAGGGGCGGGTGCAGACTATGGGTCATCCTGCCGCCAAAATCGCCTCCAACAAGGGATCTGCCCCAAAGCGCACCACATCGGTACAGGGCCGTCCGGTCTCGGCTTGCACCTGGCGGATCTGCTCCAGCGCCGCTTCTTCCTCCCAGCCGAAGGTATTGAGGGCAATCCCCACCACCGGCACAGGGGCGAAGGCACCAGCAGCCATGGCCACCTGTTCGTACAGCTCAATCACCTTGGACAAAGGTGGGATGGGCACGTAGTCCATCCCTTTGATATGAGTCTGGCCGGCTCGGTGAACCAAGATCAAATGGGTGGGCTGGGATCCCCGCAGCAGGGGCAAGGTCGCCGTCGAGGCGGGGTTGAGCAGGGATCCCTGGCCTTCGAGGTGCAAAATGTCGTGGTCAGAACCATAACGCAGCACCAGTTGCTCCACCGCTCCGCTGGCGTAGTCCACCCGCACTGCATCCAACGGGATCCCCTCGCCGCTGATGAGGATCCCGGTTTGTCCGGTGGCCAAAAAGCGGGAGCGCAGTCCCCGTCTCAGGCTGGCCCGGTGCAGCTCCAGGCTGGCGGACATTTTGCCCACGCTCATGTCGGTGCCCACCGTCAACACCCGTTTGCAGGGCAAGGTGCGGGCCAAAGCTTTTCCCACCGACAGGTTGGGGGGTTCGCGGCGAATGTCCCAGATCCAGGCTCCCGGCTGCAGCCACTGCCGCAACTGGGGATCCTCGGCCAGAGGCGTGTGGAGACCGTTCACCAGAGATAGGCCGGCTTGCAGGGCTTGGCGCAACTCCTCCCGCCAGGCTTGTGGCAACTGGCCGCCCGAAGGGGCAATCCCGATCACGAGCACTTCAGGCCGGTAGGCCAGCGCCTCCGCCACCGAGGCCACAATGGGAATGGCTTTGGCGATGCCGGTCAGATGAACCAGGGATCCCCCCGCCTGCTCCCGGTCGACCACCGCCACCACCGGGAAAGGCCCGTAGCGCAGCAGCCCCAAGCCCGTTTTGCCGTGCTCCCCCAGCAGGCCACCGTGGAGCAGGATGGCCACCCGAGTTTGGCTGGATAGGGATCCCGGCTTTCCCATTACTCCTCCCGCAGCTCTACCCCCAAGCCCGGTCGGTCGGTGGGGATGAGACGGCCCTCCTGCAGGACGGCCCCGACGAAGGGATCCTCGACAAGATTGAGGTGGCTGTCCAAATCCAGATAATCCACCAGTGGGGCCAAGTGGGCCGCCGCCGTATTCCCCAGAGCCGTGTTGCTGTAGCAGCCCAGCATCACCTGCAGCCCGTAAGATTTGGCCGTGTGGATCATGCGCCAGGCTTCGCTGAGGCCCCCACATTTCATCAGCTTGATGTTGATGCCGTGGACGCGATCCGCCAGGGCAGGAATATCGCGGCTGTCGCAGCAGCTCTCATCCACAAAGATGGGCAGCTTCGACTCGTGCCAGAGGGTGATCAGCTTCGCCTCCTGCCCCCTCTCCAAAGGCTGCTCTAGGTAGCTCACCCCTTGCCCCGCCAGCCAGTTGCTCATGCTCAAGCTCTGCTCCACCGTCCAAGCCCCGTTGGCATCCACTGTAATCAAGGATCCCAGCGGGATCACCTCTTGCACAGCAATCAGCATGTTCTGATCCGCCCTCAGCCCCAAGTCGCTACCCAGCTTGATCTTAAAGGCCCGCGCTTGGGTCTGTTCCATCCAGGCCAAGGCCCGCTGGCGGGCCGCTTGAGGGGTGGAAATGCCAATGGTCAACGTGGTGGACGGAATGCGGGAGCGATCCAGCCCCCACAACTGCCACAGGGGCTTCTCCAGTCGTTTGCCCATCCAATCGTGCAGAGCCATATCCACCGCCGCCCGCGCCGCCGACGGGATCCCGGCCTGCAGCAACTGGGCCTCGATTTGCTGGCGCTCCCAGGGGGAGTGGCGCCTCAGGATCCCTTTGGCCACATCTAGGCCCATGAGGATATCGTCCAGGGACTGGTGGCAGTCGTCGCTTAGCGAGAAGGGACAAGCCTCTCCCCACCCTTCAATCCCCTCTTCCTCGATCCGCACCCACGCCAGCGCAGCCTCACTGTAGGTACCTCGGCTGATGGTCAGGGCATAGCGCTTGTGAACGGTGAAAGCTTCAACATAAAACCGCATGGGCATCTCCAGAGGAGAGACAGCTTTGAGGGGCAATTCCATTCGAGCTTAGCTCGGTTCCCACCGCCCCCTAGCTCAGAAAAAAAGTTATCCCCTGCCCTGTCCACTGTCTATGGTGGAGGGCCCGCCTTTACTACTGCGACAAACCCAACACCTGTCTCATCTCCAATGGCTTTGCCCGCCAAATTGGTACATCCTGACCGCCACATCGTGGCCGTGACTGGAGATGGCGGCTACGGGTTGATCGGGTGGCAGCAGTATGGCGTCAAGCTGGCGGAGAGCATGGGGCTCAAAGGCTACCCTGTCTCAGAGAGCAGGGCTCCTGCTGCTTGGGATAGACCACCCTGTTTGCAGAGGTCATGCACGGGGTAGCTGCCGAAGAGCTTCAAAGTTTCCGCAATCGCTTCCAGCGCCGCAATCACCTCTGCATCCAGATAGGGCTGGCCGACCGGATTCTCCAGATCGACAAAAAAGACATAAGTCCCCGCCGATTTTTTGGTGGGGCGCGATTCAATACGCGACATGTTCAAGCCCCGCTCCGCAAAGACTTGCAGCGGCTTCAGCAGCGCCCCCGGCACATTGTGGGGCAGGCTGAAGGCCAAGGAAGTGTGGGATCCTCCAGGGGAAGCGGGCGCCCCATCCTGTCGATCTGAAGGCGAAAGCGGCCCACGGCCCACCACCCAAAAGCGGGTGCAATTGTCGGGGTGATCGTTGATTGGGCAGGCCAAGACCGGCAACTGGTAGAGGGTGGCAGCTCGTTCTGAGGCAATGACGGCGGCGCCGGGCTGCTGCTGCAGGCGATCCAATTCTTCGGTGGTGGAGCGGGTTGGGATCAGCGTGGCTTGAGGCAAATGGGCTCTCAGCCACGCCTGACATTGGGCCAAAGCCTGCGGGTGGGAATAGACCTGCTCAATGTGCTGCAACTGCGAGGCACGTCCGATGAGGGCATGGCGAATCGGTAGGATCAGCGCCTGGCGGATGCTCAGCCCCTCCAGTTGCCAGAGGGCGTCCAAGGTCATGGAAACGCCGCCCTCTACCGAGTTTTCCACCGGCACCACCGCCCAGGGTTGCTGGCCGGCAGCTACCGCCTCCAAACAAGCGCTGATCGTCGGATAGGGCACCAAGGGATGGGATCCCTGGCTGTGCAGGTGAGGCTGCTCGGGGCAGGCCAGCAAAGCAGCCAGCTCCGTGTAGGTTCCGGCAGGGCCGAGAAAGGCCACCGGCGAAGCGGAAACGGTCACGTCAGCAGTGGGTAGCACTGTCGGGGGCATTCCTGCAATCAATTGTCGCTGGGGGCCAGCTCTAACTCGGTCGCGTCAGCGGTCTGGACGAGCAGCAGAGGACAGTCAGGTTCTGGGCAAAGGGGATTGGCCGCCACCTTTTCCATGGCCTTCACCACCTCCAACCGGATCAGCCTCTGCAACTCCTGATCCGCTTGAATGGCTTCCAAAGTGTGAAGAGAGCCATGAAAACTGGTGGCGTAGCGAGGCTGGAGATTGTTCAAGGCCAGGGCGGCAGCATCGTGACAGAATCTCTCGCAGAAGCAGTAGCGCTGCTGGCTTTCCAGGAGGAGCATCTCGTTTATGGCTTCGAGGACGGCCCGCTCCATTTGATTTTCCAGCCTCCTCAGGGGTTTGCGTGTCTCCATGGCTGCCTCCTTGTAGCTTCCCTTACCGATGGCGAATTCCCCTTTAAGCGGGATCTGGCCAGCCGGAGTCTCTAGCGACCTCCTATCCTCTAGAGTACCCAGCTCAGCAAACAATGTTGGTGCTGGCAGCCTCTCCATTGACCAACACTCTCGGCAGACGAGCAGAAAGCCCACACAGCAGTTCGTAGGCAATGGTGCCCGCCTGGTCAGCCCAATCCTGCACAGACAAACCCATATTTGCCAGCTTGGGGCCCAGCAGCTCCACCACGTCCCCCACCTGTATATCCGGCCTCTCGGTGACATCCCACATACATTGATCCATTGTGATCGTGCCCACCTGTTGGATCAGGCCGCCGCGCACCCATCCTCGCAGCCAGCCGGAAAGCCGCCGTGGGATCCCGTCCGCATAGCCGATGGCCAGAGTGGCAATGCGACTGGGGCGAGAGGTGATGTAGCGATGTCCGTAGCTCACGCCGGTTTGGGCGGGCACGGTTTGAATGTGGGTCAGCCGCGCCTTGAGACGCAAGATCGGCTGTAAACCCGGCACCGGCAGGTGGGGAGCAGGCGACAAGCCATAGAGGACCAACCCCAACCGCACGCGGGAGTAGTGAAGACGGGCCAGAGCGCCGGCGGAGTTATCCAGATGCAACGGTGGCAAGGGATCCCCGGCTTGGCGAATCTGTTCCACCACCTGGGCAAAGCGGGCGTGCTGCTGTTCCATGGCCGGAGAATGGGGCTCGTCTGCCGTCGCCAAATGGGAAAACAGGCTACAGCCCGCCAGCTCCGGGATCCGACAAATCTGCCCCCACACGGCTGCGGCTTCGCTCCAGGGGATCCCCAAACGGGTCATGCCCGTATCTACATTGACATGCACCGGGACGGGTCGCCCGGCCCAGCGGGCCACCTGGCGCATCAGGGGGATTTGCTCGGCGCGGGTAAGGCTGACCTCCAGCCGAGCTGCCATGGCCTGCTGCAGCTCCGCCCAGGTGTTCAAAGCTCCCAAGACCAAAATCGGAGCCTGCAGCCCCATTTGTCGCAACTCGATCCCTTCCGCTAGGGTGGCCACACACAGCCCTTTGACGCCGGCAGCAACGGCCACAGGAGCCACCAAGTGGGCCCCATGCCCGTAGGCGTTGGCCTTGACCACTGCCCAGATCTCGGTATCCGGCGACAAGCGGGCCTGCAACAGCCGCAGATTTTCCCGCAACTGGGCCGCGTCGATTTCCACCCAAGCCCGACTGGTTGACAGCTCCAGGTCGATGGCGCCATCCTGCTCTGCCCCCTGGGATCCTTCCCTTAGGGCGCTCCCCTGATCCCCCCAATTGCTCCGCACTGCCTGCGGAACCGCTTCTCGATTCACCACTTCACCCCCCCACACCCAAACCGGTCGTGATTAGATTTAGCGCAAAGTCCGCTCCGGCGCCATCCACAGCAGCGGCACGTCTGGGATCCCAGCAACCGCGTCGCCGGCCAACAGCCGGCTCAGCCAAGCATCTTGCCTTTGCGGGGACAATCCCTGGCTGAGCAGTCGTCGCAGTGCCCGTTGGAAGCCATCTCCCCCACCTGCGGGCGACAAAGAGGGATCCCCGGTCATGCGCCGCAGATCCTCCACCGCTTCGGTGTATCCCCCCAAAGCATCCACCAAGCCCACCTCCACAGCTTGCGCCCCGGTGAAGATGCGCCCATCGGCCAACTGTCGCACTCGCTCTTCGTCCAAGCTTTGTCGCCGCGCGATCATCTCTGCGTCCAACACCTGCTCTGCCCCTTTTTCTGGCAGGTGCTGGCGTCCTTGGGCCACATCGCGAATGAACTGGTCAAGGGTGTTCTCCACCAAGCCCTGCAGAAGGCGCTGCTCTTGAGGAGTGGCGCTGCGGAAGGGAGAGAGGATGTCTTTGTACTCGCCGGTTTTGAAGGTCTGCGGCTCGATGCCGTAGTTCTCCAGCAACTTGCCAAAGCTGAGGCCGCTGATGATGACCCCTATGCTGCCGGTCAAGGTGCCGGGGTTGGCATAGATTTTGTCGGCAGCACTGGCCACGTAGTACCCCCCACTGGCAGCAATGTCCTCCAGGATGGCGACCACCGGCTTGCCGGCTTCGTGTAGAGCGGTTACGGCACGGTAAAGTTCCTGGCTGGATCCCACGGCCCCGCCCGGGCTGTTGATGCGCAGCAATACAGCCTTGACGGCGCGGTCTTGCACTGCCTCCCGCAACTGTTCCACAGGAGAGGTGGGCAGGCCTACCAAAGTCGAGCCCCGTGGACCTCCTATCGTTCCTTCCAGGGTGACCACCTCGATGCGATCTGCCCCCCGCGCCGACTCCAGGCCAAGCCGAGCCGACTCTGAGGCAGGTCGTGTGCCGCCAACAATGGCCGCCATCAGGCAGACCACCAGCAAAGAAGCCGCCAAAATGCGGTTAAGCAGGGATTCCTCTGTCACAAGCCCCTCAATGTCACTGACTCTGTTCTATCACCCGGCAAGCTCCTCCGGTGGCCACAAGCCGAGAGCCTGGCAGAACCCATCCACCGAGCTCTTGACAAGCATCCACGGCCTGTCTACGATGAGTACCTGGCACTTTTCACCGGCGCAGCGCCTTCTTTAGGCTAAGCTGGTTATCTGGACATGGGGAAAAAGCTCCCTTTCCCGTTGGCCGAAAGCCTGGGGCTTTAGCTCAGTTGGTAGAGCACTTCAATGGCATTGAAGGGGTCAGCGGTTCGAGTCCGCTAAGCTCCATCCTCAAATAGAGAAAAGCTCCTCAGTCAGAGAATTGGGCCAGACGAGTACAAGCTTCGGATTCATCTGCGGGTGGAGTAAAGAGCGCGACATTGCTGCCGGCGAAACCCTCACCCTATGAAGGTGAGGAGATACGCAGAGCAAGAACCTCTAGCTGGGGAGAGTGTTCACAAGGACACTTTCCCCAACCCGCACTCAGGATTTGGTATGGATCCGTTTATCCTCTGGCCGAGGCAGTCAAGGCAGAGTTCATAATCGGCCAGAACCAGTGGGGCCGCATTAGGATCACCGTGTCGATAACGTGAATGATGCCGTTGTCGGCTTCGATATCCGCCTGGATAACGGTGGCATTGTTCACTTCAAACACATCCCCTTCGATAAACAGATCGATGGGGGATCCCTCTACTGAGCCCACGCTCTGGTACTTGGCCAAATCTGCCTTTTTCAGGCGACCGGGCACCACGTGGTAACACAAGATGCGGGTCAGTTGGGGGATGTTTTGCACCAGGGTGGTAATGGTGCCGGGGGGCAACTTGGCGAAAGCTGCATCCGTGGGGGCGAAAACCGTAAAGGGGCCGGGGCTTTTCAGAGTATCCACCAAGTTTGCCGCTTTCACGGCTGTAACTAGGGTGGAGAAACCCTCAGCAGAAACGGCAATATCGACAATATCAGGCATGGCCGAGATCCTTATTTTCTGAAAGTTGGGATGATAGGAAAGCCAAAGAAACAGGCAGTTGCAGAGCTACCTAGCCTGGACACAATCGAGGAGGGGAAGGGTCAATGCCTAGCACTTGAAGTCGGCTAGCGATAGTTCTGATCCTGAATGTAGGACAGGCGGGCTGCTTCTCGGATCCCGTATTCTGGTCGGGTGAAGCGATTGAGTTGTCCCTCAAAATAACGGCGGTTCATCATCAAATGCCGCGGATTGGGATCGTCCAAAGGATAGAGAAAAGCTGCCCTCCCCGCCTGGATCACGGCTGAGGTAACGTTGTACATGGAGCGCTGGAAGCTGATCCCAAGCTGGATCAGCATGTCATCTTCGCCGCGGCAATGCTTGCGGTAATACTCCACCAAATACTGGGGCAAAAAGTGGTACATATCCTGGTGCAAAAGCGTCGGCGGGATCCCAGCAGTGGCCACCGGAAACTTGTCGGCGTAGAGGATCCCATAGTGGAAGTCCAACTGGTTGGTGGGAACTTCGTTGGCCTGGGCGTTGTAGGACTTGGTGCCGCGGAAGGGAGAGGTGCGATAGAACACGGCCTCTACGTAGGGGAAAGCCGCCTCGTAGAGCCAGGTAAATCCCTTGGATTTGGGCACAATATCGTACCATTCCCCGCGAATGCGCACCCGGTGGTAGATGGGCCGCCCGGCAATAGCGAAGATCCCGTTGACCAAAAAGTTCATCGCCTCCGGCACGCTGGTGATTTTGCCCTCGTCGTAGAGGTCGCTCATCTCAAAAAAGACGGGGGCCATAATCTCCCAAAACAGGCCCAGCACCGAATACATGGTGGCCTGGCGGCAGAGTTCCAGAAACATGTCTGGAAAGAGCTTGTACAGGCCGGTCAAGAGAGGATTACCCTGACAGTAGGCGCGGATGGCGCGGTCGGCATTTTGTTTGTATTCCTCGGAATCCATATAGGGATCCAACAGGCCCCCCATATCCCGGTGCCAGAGCATGGCCCGCATACATTCTTCAGCAAATTCCATGTTGATGCGGTCATGCCAGAGGTGATGCAAAATCCGCGGCAGCTTGCGCTTGAGCTCCCCTTTTTCCATGAACTCCAGAAGTTCCGGGTGGGCCGTGGCGGGGCCGCGCCAAATGCGCAAATCTGCATTATCTCCCGCGTAGTGGTTGGCCAGCTTTAGGTATTCTTCGGGAATGATGAACTTAAAAAAGGGCAAGGGATCCACAAACACCTGCTCGGCAATGTAGAGCAGATCCCGCCAATAAAAGTCCATCGGCACCGCATAGGCTTTGTAAAGGCCGATAATTTGCATCAGGTTTTCCGGCGTATCCGGCAGCATGGATCCCCCCGCTTCGAGGCGGTGGACTACATCCGCAAAAGGGTGGGTAGAAGGGGGAAGCTTGCGGGTTGTGAGGGTTGTCGTCATGGAAGAAGTCTCCAACTCTTCAAAAGCTCTGGATCCTTGAGGCTATGCGTCGAGATCTCAATTCGGTCTTGGACGCTTCCTGGAAGTTCTCCGATTGCTTTGATCGCCTCCCGAGAAGGTGACCTAGGGAGAATGGACAAAGTCGCCGGCTGAGGCCAAGATGAGGGTTTGGGCTTGGGCCACCTGGGTGGATAGAGTAAACGCCAACGGTTGCGGCCATTTCACCAGGTTCATAGGCTGGATCCCAAACCAGACGATCAAGGCAGTTAAGATAAAGCCCGGGATCCGCTCCCAACCTTGCACCCGTGGGTAGTAGGCGGTGCGGTTGTCCAATTTGCCGAAGCAGGTGCGGTTGAGCAGGATTACAAAATACACCGCCGTCAAGCCGGTGCCGCAGATGCTGATCAAGGTGGGCAAGGGAAAATCTTGGTAGCTGCCCTGGAAGATCAAAAACTCCGCCACAAAGCCCACCAAGCCCGGGATCCCGGCGCTGGCCATGCCGCCCAAAATCAGCAGGGCACTCACGGTGGGCAGGCCGCGCAGGGGATTGAGCAGGCCGTTGAGCACGTCCAGATCCCGCGTTCCCACCTTGCGCTCCACCAGGCCCACCAGATCAAACAGCAGCGCCAAAATCAGGCCGTGGGAGATCATCTGCACCATCGCCCCCGTCAGGCTAATCGGTGTGGCCGCCGCCATGCCCAGCAGGATATAGCCCATATGGCCAATGGAGCTGTAGGCCACCATGCGCTTGATGTCTTTTTGGGCGATGGCCGCCAAAGCCCCCGACAGCACAGCAATGGCCCCCCACCAGGCCAGGATCCCGCCCAGATCGGCCCAAGCTTGGGGAAACAACTGCAGCCCAAAGCGAAACAGACCATAGGTGCCCAACTTGGAGAGCACCCCACCCAGCAGGATCGCCACCGGCGGCGAAGACTCGCCGTAGGCGTCGGGCAGCCAGGTGTGGAAGGGCACCAGCGGCATCTTGATGCCAAAAGCCACAATCAACGCCAAGAGTGTCAGGGTTTGGGCAGCAGGGCCCAGAGAGCTAATGCGAACCTCGGCCAGCTCAAAGGTATGGGGATCCCCTAGCCAGTAGATGGCCAAAAACGCCCCCAACAGGAAGATGGCAGAGACAGCGGTGTAAATCAAAAACTTGATGGCGGCGTAATCCCGCTTGGGGCTGCCCCAGATGGAAATAAGCAGGTAAATCGGGATCAGCACCAGCTCGTAAAAGAGGAAAAACAAGAGCAGGTTCTGAGCGGCAAAAGCCCCGTTGACCGACCCGCTCATGAGCAAAATGCAGCCGTAAAACAGATTGGGCCGCTTCACTTCCGGCTCCGCCGTCAGAATGGCGATGAGGGTGAGCAGCCCGTTCAGGGCCACCATCAACAAAGACAGCCCATCCAAGCCCAGGGAGTAGCTCAGCCCAATTGGCGGGATCCAATCCCACCGCTGCTCCCACTGCAAGCCGGTCGCCTGCAAGTCGAAGCGGGTAAATAGGAGCAGGGAGATGGCCAGCGGGATCGCGGCCAAGACCACCGCCAGCTTTCGCCCGCCCAAGCCCAGGAACAGGAGCAGGGATCCCACAATCGGCAACACAATCAAGGCACTCAGCATCGTCTTTTTCCTCTTTTCTAAGGACTCCGTCCTGCCACCACCCAAGCCTAGAGAATGAGCCAGCCCAGCAGGGCCACCCCCACCACAATGGTCAGCACATAGGCCTGCAACTGGCCGGAGGTGGTGTATTTCAGGACTTGGCCGCCTGCCAGCACCGCCAAGCTGGTCAAATTCACCAAGCCGTCCACCACGTAGCGATCAAAGAAAGCCGTGACATCAGAGATGATGCGCACCAAAAACACCACACTGGCTCGGTAGAGCTTGGAAGTGTAGAAATCGTTGGCCAGCAGATCCTGCCAGTCGGCCAAGAAAGCCCAGTCCACCGGCCGCCGCTCCCGCGGTAGGTACAGCCAGGCTCCCAAGGCGATGCCCGCCAAGCTGGATCCCGTCATCACTCCAACGGGGATCCCTTCTAGGACGGGAATGAGATCCAGCGCCGCCAGGATCATGGGCATGTGCAGCGCCACTCCCATGGTGACTGTGCTGGGCAACATCATTGGCCAATGCACCTCTGGGGAACGCTCGCTCATCTGCTGCGGCTTACCCCCCCAAACCAGGCCGAAGACCCGCGTCAGCCCCAGCGCCGTCACCGCATTGGTAACCAGCACCACTGCCGCCCACAGCCCCTGCCCCGATTGCGCCAACTGCTGCCACAGATCCGTCAACACCCAGAAGGAGCCGAAGGGGGGCAAGGCGATGATCCCGGCCATCCCCGTCAAAAAGCACAGGCCGGAGATAGGCCGCCGCGACCACAAGCCCCCCAGGTAGCGCAGATCCTGGGTAATGCTGTTCCAGATCACCATACCCAGCGCCATCACCAGCAAGGCCATCGCCGGCGCATAGGTGAGCAGCAGTTGGTAGGCTTGTTGGGTGTGTCCTGTGCCCACCGCTACAAAGATCAAGCCCATGTAGGCGCTCACCAGATAGGACAAGGCCCGCTTGGCATCGATTTGGGCCAGGGCCACGAAGGCTCCTCCCACTGCCGTCAGTGCCCCGATCACCAGCATCACTTCCAGCACGGTTGGGGAAAGAGCATAGAGCGGTTGCAGGCGAATCAACACCCAAGCTCCCGTGCCCACCACCACCGAGTTGCGCAAGATCGAGGCCGGGATCGGCCCCTCCATCGCCTCATCCAGCCACAGGTGCAGGGGGAACTGGGCACACTTGCCCACCGGGCCAGCCAACAACCCCAGCCCCGCCAAAGTGATCAAGGTCGGATCCACAGAGATAGCTCCTGCCTGCACCGACTTTGCCCAAGCCGTCAAGTCCTCAAACTCCCAGGATCCCGTCAGGGGGTAGATGGCGATGACCCCCATCAAGAGCAACAGGTCGCCAATGCGCTTGGTCAGAAAAGCATCCCGCGCCCCTGTTACCACCAGCGACTGGTTAAACCAAAGGCCCACCAACAGGTAGGTGCCCAGAGTCAAAATTTCCAAGATGACGTAGCTGAAAAACAAAGAGTCGCACAGAGCCAGGGCGCACATCCCCCCTTCAAATAGGCCCAGCAACGAGAAAAACCGCGCCCAGCCCCAGTCCATTTCCATGTAGCCGAACCCGTACACCTGAGCCGCTAGGTTCAGCCCCGTCACCACGGCGCAGGCCCCCAGCGTTAGCGATGAGACCTGCAGCGGCAGCTCCAATACTAGATCCCCCACCTGCAGCCAGGGCAGCCGAATCACCTGCGACGGCTGATCCCAAATTGCCACCAGCGCTCCTACACTGTGCAAGAACGCCAGCAAAGTCAGCAGCGCATTCAGATAGCCCGCCGGACGGGGTCCTGTGCGCCGGGTAATTCCTGGGGACCAGATTAGCGCTCCCGTCCACGCCACCAAGGCATAGAGGGGAATGAGCCATGCAGTTGTGATCAGCCCGTTCAAGCTCATAATCCTCCTTCGGCCAGGGATCTTGGCCAAACTGGAACACTCGCTGAGATCCTGCAAGAAATCTTAAAAAGCATCCTAGCGGAGAACCGAGATAGATAAAAATTGAACTTTCCGATGAGATCTCTAGGTAAGAGTCTATGCTTTAAGAGCGGGTAGCCAGGTGGTCTCTGTTGTTGTGACCACCTTGCTTTTTATCCTCACTACTTCTATAGGGTAGATGGGAACAAGCTCCTTGGAAACCTGAGGATCCGCGGTTGGGTGGATCCAGTTTCCGGTGCTGTTTCCGATCCAGCAGGACGGGCGCGCCCCAGTTCAGCTCTTCTCCCCAGTCCGCTACTCAATCAAGTCGCTATGGAATTGCTATTGTGAAGTTGCTATGAAGATCAAGAGCAATGCCCTAGAAAGGCGTCTTGACTTTGGGTTGCTTGACCTTGAGTTCGCGAATCCGTTTCAACATTTTTTGGAAATACTCGGCCAGGTAATCTTCAAGCGAGGTCAGAGAGGTCAGTTCAATCCCCAAGGTTTCGCACACAGCTGTCATATCGGCATGCATGGGTTCTTTGGCAGCAATCACCTCGACAAAGGCCAGCCGGTCGGCAATGTTCCAGCTCCACTGAAAGAACTGGGCCACCTTACGCGCTCCTCGCAGCAGTCCCAAGGGCATGGTGCTGACCTTGGCTTTTTTGCCGGAGAGCTGCTCGCACAGGGCGATGACTTCTTGGGATGTCCAGGCCTTGGGCCCCACCAAAGGGAAGATCTGCTGCTTGGCGCCTTCGACACTAAGGGATCGCACGGCAAACCGGGCTGCATCTAGGGTGTCGAGGTAGGCTGTGGGGATGCTCTCGCTGGCTACCCAAACAATTTGCTCTTCCAAAATGGGGATGGCATACTGGCCGATCAATCCCTGCATGAAGCCCGCCGGACGAAAGATGGTGTAGGGCATCTGGGATCCGATCAAGTACTTCTCGATGTGGTGCTTGAAATTCATCAGGGGCACATTGGGGTACTCATGCTGAGCACCCATGATGGAGAAAAAGACGAAGTGGCCCACTTGGGCAGCCCGTGCCGCATTGATCAGAGCAACTTTGCCATCCCAATCCACCTGGCGGGCGCTGAGGGTGTCGGTTACCCGCACCGTGGCACAGTCGATCACCGCCTCGACGCCTTCCATTGCCGCTCGGAGCGTGCTGGGCTGCAGTAGGTTCCCCACCTTGAGGTGGGCGCCCCATTCACTCAAGAAAGCAGCCTTGGCCGGGTTTCGCACCAGACAAGTCACCTGATGCCCTTCTTCGATGGCCCGCCGCACCACCTGACGGCCCAGCGTTCCTGTTGCCCCCACAACCAGCACGTTCATAAAATTATCATTTCTTAACCTTAGGCTTAGTCTATCAGACGGATGCAGCTCCCAACACAACTTGACCCGAACAGTGGCAAACAAATAGGGATCCCCGCGGCGCTGCAGGGATCCCTGGTTATGGCTCAGTCTGCCGCCGAGAGCGTGTCTAGCCAGCCAGCTCGTTCATGCGTTGCGCCAAGGTAAAGTCCAGTTCCGTAATGCCCCCGGCATCGTGGGTGGTGAGATCCACACGCACGCGGTTGTACACATTGGTCCACTCGGGGTGGTGACCCATGCTCTCGGCTACCAAAGCCACACTGCTCATCCAGCCAAAAGCTTCCACAAAAGAGCGAAATTGAAATTGGCGATGTAGCTTCCCATCCTGCAAAGACCAGCCCGGCAGGCTTTCCAGCTTGGCCTGAATCTCAGCTTCGCTGAGTTTGACAGGTCTGGACATGGGCGTTCCCTCCAGTCGTTGCCATCGTTTCCATCACGTTTTCATCAAAAGAGCGGCTGCGGGCAGATCCCAGCTTCTTTACAAAACTTCGTAGTCTTCCAGTTCCTGGGAGGCGGCAGCAGGGCCGAGGGGTTTGTATAGCCAGTAGCCTTGCACAGCAAAGTGGGCCTGCCTGTAGAAGTTAAGGGCAGCTTGATTGTGGCGGTAAACCTGCAAGGTGATGGCCGACAACTGCTGCTGGGATCCCCAGCGTTCTACCTGTTGCAGCAAAGCTCTGCCCAGCCCCCGCCGACGATGGGCGGGATCCACCCAGAGCAAAAAGACGTAGGCCACCCGCCGATGAGTGGCTTGGTCGGTAGAAATGCCGGCCCACACGCCGCCCACCGGCTCCCCTGTTGCTTCGTTGAGGATCCACCAGCAGGGAGTACGGGGGGGGTCAAAGAGGCGATCCAGGGTCGCTTCCAGGTGATCCCACTGGCTTTGCTCGGGGAAAGACTCCTGCAAGGTGGCCTGCAATCCCCGCCGCACCCAGGGCCGATCCCAAGCAGAGCCAATGCGCCAACGGTAACCGGCAGGCAGAGGGATCTCCAGTTCAGCCATCCTCAAACATTCGCGGAAGAAAGATCGGCAAGACCCATCGATGTTACTTCCTCTACCGGGGCCGGCTGGGCCATATCTTCCGGCAGAAACGAGCGGATGCTCACCACCACCAGAGTAAATAGGAACACCAGCAGGATGAGAGCAGGAAAGATATATTGCCGCAGGATGTTCACGTTCCTACACAATCCTTTCAGTCTCTAGAGCATAGCGTGCAGAGGTGGATCCCTAGTCGGTCTTCCGGAAATCTCCTCTCCCCATCCTATCCTCATCTCAGCCCCTATCGACTAACCGGGCGGGATCCCGCGCGTCAACAAGGTGAGAGACTGTAGCCTATGATTCCAAAGTAAGCTCCGTCGTGCATTAAGGTTAAGCGCAGGTAGGTAGGTACTTGCCCTGACCCGTGAGCGGAGAGCCGATGAGCCCCCCAAGCCGCCCCTTAAAAACTTTGGGGATCCCTCCCAATGCCTGGGCTGTGAACGCCGAAATGGCCGACATCACCCGTCCGCCTTTGGAGCCTCGGCCCATCCTGCTGCCCACCTCCAGCAAAACCCTGCGCCTGGATCTGGCCAAAGCGGCGTTGCTGGTCATTGACATGCAAAACGACTTTTGCCATCCCGACGGGTGGCTGGCCAGCATTGGCGTCGATGTTACACCGGCGCGAGCTCCCATTGGCCCTCTGAAAACTCTATTGCCCCGCCTGCGGCAGGCCCAGGTGCCGATCGTATGGGTCAACTGGGGCAACCGGCCCGACCTGCTCAACATCAGCGCCGGCCTGCGACATGTCTACAATCCCACCGGAGAGGGGGTAGGGCTGGGGGATCCCTTGCCCAAAAAGGGGTCTTTGGTTCTCACCCGCGGCAGTTGGGGCGCGGCTGTGGTGGAGGAATTGGAAGTCAAACTCGAGGATATTTGGGTGGATAAGTTCCGCATGAGTGGCTTTTGGGACACCCCTCTCGACAGCATTCTCAAAAATCTCGGACGTACTACCCTCTTTTTTGCCGGCGTGAACATCGATCAGTGTGTTATGACCACGCTGCAAGACGCCAATTTCCTCGGCTACGACTGTATTTTGCTGGAAGACTGCGCCGCCACCACCTCTCCTGAGTACTGTCTGCTGGCCACCCTTTACAACGTCAAGCAGTGCTTTGGCTTTGTTGCTTCCTCTGCTGATTTGCTGGCAGCTCTCCCCTCTTAGCGCTTGCCACTTTCCACCCACTATCTCTTGAGCGGAGGATCCCGATGCAAACGCTCTCCCGCTGTGTGATCCCAATCGTCAAAACTCCTGCCGATTATCAGGCCTATCGCATCAGCCCCCACGACACCAATCGTCTGGCCATTGTGTTCGATCCTTCTCATGCTCAAGTCTCGCTAACGTTCTGTGTCGAGATTTTCGATGAGGGAGGCAGAACGCCCCCCAATCGCCATCAAATGGCTGTGGAAATGTTTTTCGTGCTCAAGGGGGAAGGTTTAGCTATTTGCGATGGGAAAGCGGCCCCCATCAAAACCGGAGACAGCATCCTGGTGCCGCCGACCGGTGTCCACGAAATCCACAACACCGGCCCTGGCCGTCTCTACGCCCTCTGTATGATGGTGCCCAACGAAGATTTTGCCGAGCTGATCCGATCTGGGATCCCTGCTGACTTGGACGAAGAGGATCTGGCAGTTTTATCTGGGGGCTGGAGAAGGGCTTGAGCCTCAAGTACTCCTGGAGACTTGGGCCTATTCCAACAGCGGTTCTTACCCCTTCTGTCTATCCCCTTGGAGCCAAGCTTCCCTCCCAAGGCAAGGGATTTTGGGCTATGAACTACCCCATTGCGTAGGCGGGTGGGATTTCCCCATCCGCTTGACAGCGAGACTTTTGTCTCTTCTTCTGCCACAGTTGCTTCATGGATCCCGTGTACCGGGTCTCTGAAGTAGAGCTGAAGCATCCAAGACTCACGAGGCGGGTTCCCAGCCCCGGTTGCTGATTGGTAGCAACGTTGTACAGTACCATCACCGTCCCCCTGTCCCTCTCTATCGCAAAACCACAAGCAGGGCAGACATGGTAGCGATTACTCAGGTCTGCCCACTCCTTGTGAATCGCATCACACTTTGGACAGCGCTGAGACGGCTTAAGGGTTTGCGTGGGAAGAAACAAGACCAGACCACCTTTCTGCTCAATTTTGTAGGTCAGCATTTGGTTCAACGCACCAAACCCCACCGACAAAATAGACTTGTTTAGTCCGGCCTTGCGCTTCTTCCCTTTACCCTTAGCTTTATGGGTCATGTTCTTGACGTTGAGCTTTTCAGTTACCCCGATGTCATAACGACGCGCAATCTCTGAGGTAACCTTGTGTTGCCAGT